>CAZWOV010000305.1:0-3994 GCA_964635645.1 uncultured Planctomycetaceae bacterium
GCGCCGATGGAAATTCCTACCCCCGCGTCGTCGCCCGCGCCGGTCGTCCCGTTGGAGGCCGCGTCGTCGCTGGACGCCGTCGATCCCATGAAGCTGGAAGAAGAAAACGCCGCCGATATGGACGGCGAATACTTTGCGATTCCCGAAGTTTCCGAATCTCCGCAGAAGACGGCCCAGGATGAAGAAAAATTCATTGAGGAGAAAATGGCGGCCATCCGAAAACACGACGCGCCGGCGGAAAACGACGCCGATTTTTCCTGGAAGGAGATTATGGACTGGAAAAACACGCCGCGCGACACAAAATACGATTTCGACGGTCCATGGTTCAAGGATCCGTATCTTCTCCCCAAAATGAAAAACTACGTCGTTTTCATCTTCGGAGGAATTTTCGGCGGCGCGGTTCTGGGAGTCACGCTGATCGTTTTCTTTTTACTTCTGAAATGGATCGTTTTCCATTCCGGACTTTCCTTCGGTTTCATGGTCTTTCTGTTCATCGTGGGAATCATAATGGGAGTAACCGCCGCGATCTATTTCGCATACCGCGCGATGGCGACGCTCATCGACAATTGAAATCCACACGACAGAATTCCAACCGAAATTGAAAAAATATGAAAAGCGGAACGTCAAAAACTGAAATTCGAGTAAACCGAACCCTTCTTTGGGCTTTTTTTCTCATTTTCGGCTTTACGGCGCTTTCAGCCGCGGAATTTCGCGACGTTCCGCTTTCTCCGGAACGTCGGGAAGAGTTGGATTTTCATATCCGGCGTCTTGCTTCACCCTCGACTAAAATTCGAGAACAGGCCAAACAAAAGATTCTTACGTTCGGTTCCGCCGCGATCGAACCACTGCAAAAAGCTCAAAATCATCCGGATCTCACAGTCGCAGAATCGGCAATTTATTGTCTGCGGATTCTAAATCAGGATTTAGTCCGCGCGGACGATCCTCCGGAAATCAAAAGAAACCTGATTTTTTACTCCGTAAACGAATGGTATTACCGTTCTCTTGCCCTTTCGCGGCTCTCGTATCTGGACCCCGACGCGTCGCTCCGTCCGCTTTTGCGAATTCTTCTCCACGAGAAAAATTCACTCGCGTGCCGTTCCGCGGCGCTGGCGGTTTACTGGACACTTCCTCATGTTCAGCCTTTTCGGCAATGGCCGACGGTTCTTCCGAACGAAGAAGTCTTTCCGACGAAGGAATTTCAAATGAATCGGAATAAACAGGCCGCAGAAGATAGAGCAAGACTGCGGGATGAAATTCGTCGGTATCTTGCCACCGAAACCGTTCAGACTCCAGGAAAAACGCTTCTTCTTCAATTACTGGACCTTGAAAGCGCCCTTCAAAACTCCGATTCGTCGGAAGACTCTTCTGAAAACAATACCGGCAACGACGCGTCAAACGTCTCGGCCGCGACTTTCGAAATAGAAAATTTTCTGGAGCCAATTCTTAAAGAAGCGGTAAAAGAAGGCAAACCCGAGAAAATGACGTTTCTTCAGGAAACGCTCTACGTTTGCGCGGATCTTCTCGTTCAATGCGGACGCCGCGGCGAAGCTGAAAAATTTTTCCGGACCTGGAGCCAAAAAAATGTCTGCGCATTGGAATTAAATCATTTTCAATCAAACGAACGCCGTCTGCAAACGCTCCACATTCGTTTTCTTCTGACCCAAAAACTTCTTGCCCGCGGAAACTGGGATTGGGGAAAATCGGAGATGAAACTTTTTCTGGATCAAATGCAGCAAACGGAACGCATTCGTTACTCGCGGTACTTCTGCAACGCGCTCAGGACTCTCGGAGATTTTGCCGCGGCGGAGGAGGAAATGAAAGAACTGCGTCGTTTTCAGTTTCTATCTTTCGCAAGCTCTCCCGAAACTCCGTTAGGACAGAAAAACGAAAAACCTGAAAAAGACCAATCGGAGGAAGGAACTTCTGAATACTCGGCCCAGATTCTTTATTTACAGGGGCTGGACGCCTGTTCGAAGAAAAATTACTCCAAAGCCAAAAAATTTCTGTCCCAAAATATGGATCTTAACGAAAACAACAATATCGACGGGTTCATTCTCGCTCGAAAACTGGCTGTTTTCACGAAAGATACCGACTGGCTCAAAGAGGTAGATTCAAAAATTGACCAACAGTTGGAAAAAACGAAAAAAAGTATTCAGATTCTGAAAAAAAATCCTCTTATCCCCCAGGAAGAACTTCTCATGGAACTGAATCTCTTCGCCTGGCTTGCGGCAAATACGGAACGCGAACTTGCAGAAGCGCAAAAATTTGCGCAGGAAGCCGCCGACCTTTCCCCCGATTCGGAAAGCATTCGGGATACCCTGGCAACGACGTACGCCGCGCTTGGAAATTTTGAAAAGGCTCTCGAAATTCAATATGAAGCCGTCAAAATTAATCCCCATGAACTGGAATTAATTCAAAATCTTGAGAGAATACGTTTCCGCTGTTCTGAAAAAAAATAATTTTCCCAGACTGAATTTTCCTAAAATTTATCCCGGTTATTAAATTTATTCGCAAAATATCCTTCAAGACAAAGAAAAAAGTCGCCGGGGGGGTGGTTTTTTTTTGATTTTCCAGTATACTTAATAAAGTTTTTTATTTTTTGTCGTAAAACGGCAGTTGGGTATTTTTTGAGGAATTGAAATGGCAAAAGACTTTCAAGCCATCACCTGGTGCGGAGCCGTTGAAGATGATTTTCGAACGCTCCTGGATCTTGCGATTCGCGAAGACGTGGAATCCATTGGCGACCTGACTTCTCTTTCACTGATTCCAGAATCGGCCGTCGGACGCGCGGCTATCGTCTCCCGCTCGGAAGGAATCGTCGCAGGAATGCCGACGGTCGATATTATCTGCGGAGCCATTTCTCCCGATCTGCGCTGGGAGCCGTGCGTTGAAGACGGAGCGAGAATTAAACCTAAAGATCGTCTCGGAATCCTCAGCGGTCCCGCCCGCGCCATGATGCAAGCCGAACGTCTCATCCTTAATTTTGTCGCCCGCCTTTCCGGTATTGCGTCCACGACGGATCTTTACGTTCAGGAAATCCGCGATTCCAAATCCAAAGTCTACGATACGCGCAAAACGACGCCGGGCTGGCGTCTCCTCGAAAAATACGCGACGTGCTGCGGGGGAGCGCAAAATCATCGCGCGGGACTTTACGACGCAATCCTCATTAAGGACAACCATCTGGCTCTGGCCGCCGGACGCGCCGGCCTCAACGCCCTGGAATACGATCCCGCAAAAGCGGTTCGGGAAGTTCGGCGTTTCCTTGAAGAACAGGATGAAATTGGCCCCAAACCGCCGATTCATTGCCATGGAAATCTGATCGCGACGTGCAAAATGCGGACGTCTCTTCTCGCCGCCGTTGCGGAAGTGACCGGGTCCGCCGTTTTGAGTCAGATTATCGCGAAAACGCCGTGTCATTTGTTGGAAATCGCCCATAAAGAAAACGAACAGGTGCCGCGTAAACCGGCCGATAATTTTCCCGCAAAAGACGTCATTGTTGAAGTTGAGGTCGATACGTTCCAACAGTTCGAATCGGTTCTGGAAGCGGACCCGGACATCATCATGCTCGACAACATGTCCTGCGAAACCATGGCGAAAGCCGTCCGCCTTCGCAACGAACTCAAACCGGAAATCGAACTGGAAGCGTCCGGAGGCATTACCCTGAAAACCATCCGCGCCGTCGCGGAAACCGGCGTAGAGAGAATCAGCGTCGGAGCCTTGACCCATTCGTTCAATATGTTTGACGTTGGTCTCGACTGGCTCGACCCGGAAAAGAAACAGTAGTATCCGGTTCCTGATTAACGTCAAAAGACAAAAAAAACCGCGCCCGGGAGTTTACAGGAACAAGGGCGCGGTTTTTCGTTTCGTCGATTATTTACTCCATCGGTTTAATTTTAGTTTCAATGAAGTTTATTTCTTCGTCTGATAAATCGTACTTCTTATAGAGTTGTTTATCTATTTCAGAAATAGATTCAGACCAATCGATATCAGAATT
>CAZWOV010000306.1:0-3994 GCA_964635645.1 uncultured Planctomycetaceae bacterium
AACCCGCCAGCACGAGGTAGCCTTTGCTGAGGGTGGTGGTTCCCGCTTAACTTTGGGGAGAGGTGATGGTGAAACTCTGTGACGCTGAACCGTCGACGATCAGGTTCAGATTTCCGGAAAGGGTTCCGTTGAACGTAACCGTATTGAAGTCTTTATCCGGATTTACAGTGAAATCATAGAAATTGTCGTCGCCGTCGGCAGTGGCGTAATTATTGCTTTTTCCGCCCAACTCCGACGATGAAGTCGTTATGTTTTCCGTGACGGCGAAAATTTCCGCGAAGACCGGCAGAGAGGAAAATGCGAGTCCCAGAGATATCGCAGAGGCTAGAGCCGGACGGGAAAAAGATAATTGTTTTTTTTTCATAGGTCATAGGACATTTAAAATATTGGATTGATTCAATAATCTTATCTTTTTATTTTATCTTGAATTTTCAGAATGTCAATGAAAAATTACGGCAGATTCTGAAAAATTCGAAATTTTTTGATAAAAAATTCTGAAGGTTCGGTTCAGGGAGATGAAAATATTAAAGAAAAGGATTTTCTTTAAGTATTCGCCAGTTCTGTCAGCATTTCCGCCGTTTTGAGGAAGTTGGGGAGAATTTTTTCGTAGGCTTCCGGATTTTTTGGTTTGACGAGATCCTGCGTTTGATGAAGGGCGTCGATTCTATCGAAGGAATCCCAGATACCCGTTCCGACGGCGGCCAGGGCGGCGGCTCCCAAAGAAGCGGCGTCTTGATCGATATTCGTTTTTTCGACCGTTTTGCGCCATGCGTCTGCGTAAATCTGTCTCCAGACGGGGCTGATGGCGCCGCCTCCGACGAGCACAATCGGTTCTTCAATTTTCGAGATGGTTTCGAGGGCGTCCAGGGCTTTCCGCAGGTTCATCGCGACGCCTTCAAGAGCCGCGCGAACAATGTCGGCGCGGGAGTGGGAAAGGTCCAGATTGAAAAGTCCGCCGCGCATTTTTGCGGAAGGTTCAAGGCATGAGCCGCCGGCGAACGTTGGATTGAGCAGGAGACCTTTTGCGCCGATAGGGGAATCCTTCGCAAGAGAAATTATTTTAGCGTAGACGTTTTCGCCGCTTTTTTCGCATTCAGCGACGAGGTCTGCGCAACAGACGTCTTTAATCCATTTCAGAGTGGTTCCCGCGGAAAAAATGGCCGCGGCGCTCGCAAATTGTCCGGGGACGACGTGCGCGAAAACATACGGGAAAAAACCGACGTCTAAAATTGGTTTTTCGTCGCTGACGGCAATCCATGCGGAGGAGCCGAGCGAAGCGTAGGATCTTCCATTTTTGAACGCGCGCGCACCGAGAGCCATGCATGAATTATCGACTCCGCCGGCAACGACTTTGACCGAGGCGGGAAGGCCGAGTTCCGAAGCCGCTTCGGGAGTCAGGGAACCGAGGATTTCCGTTGAAGGAACTATTTCCGGGAAAATGTCGGGGGAAAGTTCGGAGGCGTTCAGAATTTCCGAATCGTATTCACGTTTTTTCAGAGAGTAGGCGCCCGTTCCCGAGGCGTAGGAAAAATCAGTTGCGACGCGCCCGGTGAGCCAGAAGTTGATGAAATCTTTCGTTCCGACGAAATTTTTCATCTTTGCGAAAATTTCCGGCATGTTTTCCCGATACCACATGAGTTTGAAAATCGTGTAGTGCGCCGACGGGAACCCCGCGCCGGTTTTCAGGTACCATTGGAGGTAGTCCGTCGTTTCAAAAAAGCGTTTGGCCTGCGCGCCCGCGCGCGAGTCGGACCAGATTGGAACGGAATGAAGAAGGAGCCGTCCGTTTTCGTCGAGCGGAACGCAACCCAGGGAGTGTCCGGACAGAGCGATGGCCGCGACGTTTTCCGCGTTGACTCCGGACTTCGCCAACAGCTTGCGCGTAGAGACGGCGACGGCTTTTTTCCAGTCTTCCGGTTTCTGTTCGTGAAACCCGCTTTCCGGGTACGCCGTGCCGTATCCCTCAAATACGGAGGCCGTAAGCGTTCCGTTATCGTCGTAAAGCGAGGCTTTATTGCCGCCCGTACCCAGATCGTAAGCCAGAATTGCCATAAAAAACTCCTGAAAAAATGTTAAGTCGTTCAAGCGATTTTGTTGGGGTCCGAACAGACAGGAATGAAGACGTTATTCCTCCGGAGGAGCCAGGTTCGTAATCTCTTCAGGCGAGTTCGGGATTTCTGCGGTCGGAGGATTTTCCTTCGTCATGGAAGTCGGCGCGGAGGAAACGGGAATCGGCGTGGATTGCGCGACTGAAACGGAATTCAGTTTTGCGTCTCTTTCTTCCTGGCCGACGGCCGAGAGATCCATTTTTCCATTTTCGTCAAAAATCTTGGCGTAAATGGGAAGGTGACGATAGTAGACTTCCAGCATGTAGATGCTCAGACAGGTCATGAAGAGCCGTCCGCCCTGATCGTCTGCGTAACGGTCTTTCGTAGGGTTCCAGCTTCCGCGTTCCGGTCCGGTTCGTATTTGATTTTCGGGCAGGATTCGCCGCATGACCGCGTTCCAGTCTTTCCACCACCGCCCTTCTTTGTGGTGCATGGCCTGAGTCGTGTAGTACCAGCGGTAAACGTCCGTTTCGCCGTTAAACGTCATAGGTTCGGTAAGGAGCCGATCGAGAGCTTTCTCCATGCGCAGATCGTTCTGTTCCCAGCCGAGGTACTGACGGCACAGAATCCCTTCGGCGGTCATGCTCATGCTTGGATAAACCTCCAAATTCGTGTATTTGTAGTAGGTTTGCTCGTGAGGCTGTCCATTGGAATCGAGATATCTGACGATTCCGTCAAAAGCGGCTTGCGGCACGTCCAGTTCCGCCATTTTGGCGCTTTGCAGGGCCATTAACGCCCAGCCGGTAACGGAAAGATCGGACATTTCGTCTTTCTGCATCGTGTACCTCCACGCGCCGTCGTGGTGTTGGGTATTAATGAGGAAATTGACGGCTTTTTTTGCCGGTTCGCGGTAACGGGTGTTTTTTGTCATCCCGTAAAGTTCGCAGAGCGCGATGGTCGCCTGGCAGTGCGTGTAGAATTTGTGATTGTGCATGGCGTCGACGGGGAAGAACTGCCCGTCCGGTCCCTGCTGTTTGAGGAGCCAGTTCCATCCGGAGGCGATTACCGTCCGGTATTTTCCCTGTTCTTTGATTTCGTTGAGAGCTTTTTCTTTCTTCTTTTGGGACTTTCGATCGTCGTCCGTCAGTTTCGGGGGATGCTGCGTGTATCCGGCGCCGTGGAACGCGAGAAGCGCCATGGCGGTGGCGGCGACGCGGTTTTCCGAGCCGTCCAGGCCGTTGGAGTAGGGGCCCGCAAGACTCCACGAACCTTTATTGGGTCCGTTTTTTCTGTCCTGTTGCCGGACCAGCCATTGAAGACCAAGCTCCACGGCGTCCTGTGTGGATTTGGTTCCGCCGTATTTTCCGAGAAGCCCTTTGCGTCCTCCCGGCGTTCGGCCGTCGAAACGCGCTCCGGGCGGCGCTTCTTTCAGACTGGCTGCGATCGTACCGATTTCCGCAACAGGCGCGTCTTCCGGTTCTAATTGAGGATCTTCGACAGGCGCGTCTTCTTCCGCCATTTCCGCTGTTTCCGGCTGTTCCGTTTCAGCTGCGGTTTCGGTTTCGATTTCCTGCTGGACTCCAATTTCTTCGTTGAAAATTTCTTCTTCTTCCTCTTTTTCTTCCTCTTCAACGACCATGGCGCATTCGATACGAATCGGTTTGGGCTGAGGAGGAATCGTAGAAAACAGAAGGGCGAAGACGAGGAGAAGAATCACGTGGCCAATGACGCTGAGCATCCACGGGGGAGCGCCTCTGGTAATCTTATCGGAAAGTTCTTCCTCCTGAGGCTCTTCTTCTTGAACGCGGATATTTGCCGCGAGATATTCGTTTTTTTCCTCCATAAATTCCGCGGTAGTTTCCGATTCGGCCAGTTTGGCGGAAAACGCAAGAGCTTCTTCGGAAAATTCGACCGGAACTGCCGCGATGGTTCGGGGACGGTTTTTT
>CAZWOV010000307.1:0-3988 GCA_964635645.1 uncultured Planctomycetaceae bacterium
AGTACCGGCGATCTCTACACTCCGACGGAAATTAGTATTCAGGGCCAGAATCTTGAAACCAGCACGACGAAACAGAATATCCAGACGCAGACGGAAATGGGCAAAGACGTGATGCTGCAGGCAAAAACTTCAGCCGGAATCGGATTGACGGACGGTCTTGTCGCGCCCCAGGTTCAAGCGCAGGAAGCCGTGATCGCACAGGAAAACCGTTCGGTTCTCGGTCCCAATATTTCGGAAGGCAAAACGCGCGCCTGGTCGGCCGACGGAACCGTTTTCGTCAACGCATGGACCAAAAACGAAGAGCTTCGCGTCTTTATCGAAAAGGAAAGCGCCAGCGCTTCCGTCCAGAACATTGGCGTTCCGTCGCTCTACACCGTGAAGGAAGGAACGCACAAACAGAACGTCCGCATTGCCAAAGTGACGTCGGCGACTTCCGCAAAGCCCGGCGAAACGGTTGATTTCATCATCTATTTTGAAAACACCGGACAAACCCCCGTCGGAAATATTACGCTCGTCGATAATCTTCCGGCGCGGCTGGAAATTGTCGAAGATTCGGCGGAAAGCAGCGTCGACTCGTCTTTTTCCTATGAAATCAACGGTTCCGGTTCGCAAACGCTCCGCTGGGAAATCACCCAGCCCCTTTACGCCGGCGAAAAAGGCGCCGTAAAATTTAAGGCGCTGGTTCGTTAACGGTTCAGACCGCTTCATTCCAGAGAGTTCCGTTTGCGGGACTCTCTTTTTTTTCTTTTTCTCAAAAATTTCTCCAACCGGTTGACAAACGCCGAACGTTCGGGTAAAATCACAGAGTATCCGCCGCTTCCCGTCTGCGGAAGAATTTCAATCCCTCCTTTCTTTTACGGAGAATCCTCATGAAAAAAAGCTCTCTCGCAAAATTAATCCGCCGCGGCGCCTTTTGGGCCGTCGGCGCCGTCGGTCTTTCATTCGCAATCAACGTCCAGGCCGCGGAACCCGTTCCCACCCCAGTCCTCGAAGCCAGAGAACTCTTCAACGGCAAAAATCTCGACAACTGGTACCGATTTATTAAAGACCAGGGAAAAGAAAACGATCCGACGGGCGTCTTCACCGTCAAGGACGGCAAAATCTGCATTTCCGGCGAAAAACTCGGCTGCATCACGACCAACGAAGCTTTTGAAAATTACCGCCTGATCGTCGAATACCGCGCCACAGGCGCCGCGCTCCCGCCGCGTGAAAACAAAACCAGAGACTGCGGCGTCCTCGTCCACTCGCAGGGAAAAGACGGAGCATGGGGTAAGACCTGGATGTATTCGCACGAATGCAATATTATTGAAGGAGGAACGGGCGATTTCATCGTCGTCGGAAACGGAACCGACGAATTCTCCCTCACCGCAAACGTCAAGGAAGAACGAAGTAAAAACAATTGCGGAATCTATTCGCCCGACGGAAAACCGCTTACGATTAACGGAGGACGAATCGACTGGTGGGGACGCGACCCGGAATGGACCGACGTAAAAGGATTCCGCGGAAAACAGGACCTGGACAATCCGGTCGGCGAATGGAATACGCTGGAAATTATCTGCGACGGAGATACCGTCACGAACATTCTCAACGGCGTAGTGGTTAACCGCGCCTACGACGTGAAGCCGTCCTGCGGAAAAATCCAGATCCAATCCGAATTTGCCGGCTATGAATTCCGGCGCGTCGCGATTCTTCCTCTGGAAAAAAACGAAAACAAAAAATGATCCGTTTCCAGAATCGTTAAATTCCAAAGCCGCCCCAGACTCTCGACTGCCGACGAGAGTCTGTTCCCGACGCAAGACGATTATTGAAAAAATAAAGAAAAAACTGAAAGTTTCGTCCCCCCCCCTTGACGAAACTCAAAAATATGGTATGATTTCCTTCACATTCAGGGGAATCGTGTAATGGCAGCACAAATGATTCTGGTTCATTTAGTTGGGGTTCGAGTCCCTATTCCCCTGCTTGCGCAGCCGGCGGCCTTTGGGCGCCGATTGGAGCGTGGAGGCGGAGTCGTTAACCGTCGATTGAGTCCGTGTTTTACGCGGTTTCGGCGTTCCGGATTGCGCGTTAAAAATCGCTTGCCGCGTCGTTAGGGCAGGCGTTTTTTTATGTCTTTTCAGGGGGAACAGGTTTAAGAACCTGTTCCTTTTTCGTTTTTTTTGATAAAAATATTGAACGACGCGCTCTTGACAAAATCATAATTTAATATATAATAGAATTTAACACTGGGAGTAACGACCCGACGGTTAAACTAACGACGATCTAAAGCATTCTGCACGGGCGTCTTGCCAAAATTTGACGAATCAAAAATGAGCATGGAGGCTCTCGGCATATTTTGCAGGGATGATTTCATGACGACGATTACCAAAGAAACGACGCTTTTGGAGCCTTTCAACGCGGCGGCCAAATCTCCGGAGCTTTTGAAGCTGAATTTGGGAGCGGCGGCGGCCATTGCAGAGGCGGACAGCGGCAAACGGAGAGACGGACTTCATTCGCGAATGAACGTCTCGGAATTTTACGCGGCGTATTACACCGGTACGTTTCGGACGCGAACGGCGTAAAACAGGCCGCGAAGTATTTCGGGAATACGCGCTGAAGTTCTGGGAGGAAATCGCCGGCTCCCCCGCTCTGGAAGAAATCACGCAGGAAACGACCGCGGATTTTGTTCTGGGGCCGAGGGAACGCGAACGGCGCGGGCGGAAAATGAGAAACGGGGAATGAAGAAATTCATTCCGCTGAACGCAGGCGCGATTGAAGCTCTGAACATGTTGCCCCGAAGGGGGGCCGACGACCTGATCCTTGGAAACGTCGGAACGAAAACGGCGCTTTGGCGCGGGCGGAAAATCATTGCCGAAACGGCGCGGGTTCCCATGGCGACGACCTCCCCGCGCGCGATGCGGCGAATGGCGGGAACGTATGCGGAGAATCCGCAGAAGGTTCCCGGCCACGCAAACGCGGCGACCGCGCGAAACCATTACACGGCGTTGGAGGCGGTCGGACGGCGCCTCGACGAATTGCCGCAGCCCGAATAGTCGCGCAACCATTAATTCATCTGAAAGACAAACCCAAACCGGAAGGAGTAACGACCCGACGGTTAAACTAACGACGATCTAAAGCATTCTGCACGGGCGTCTTGCCTGAATATGAAAAACCCAAAATGAATACCTCCAAAAAAGAAAGAAAAGGCGGGTCTCGGCTCTGCGTTTTAACGATTTCCATGCCGGAAGAATTACGCGGCGCCCTGAAGCAGGAATAGCATTCCCGACAATGGCCGGGGAGCTTCAGCGATTTCGCGCGTTTCCTGCCGACCAGAACGACGCGCTGAAACGCGCGGGCGCAGACCATTTTCAAGACTGGACGCAAAGCGGGCGCGTGGATTTTTTACGCGCCGGGCCAAAAATGAAAAAAAAGAAAAGTTCGGTTGGCCGCGACGGTTCCCGCAGGTTTGGCTTTTTACTGCGGCGCCGGTTCGACTCCGGCGGCGGTCCATGCGAAACGCAAACGCCCAAAATCAAGAACAGGAGAGGAAATATGCGGCGATTTACGGATACTTCGGAGGCCGCGGCGAAAGCCGACGCGGAGAAATTCTTCTGGAAAGTATTGCGCGGGAGGATGCGGAAGAATGGTTAGTCCCGCATATCTGAAACAGCTGAAGGAAGAAGGACGGGAGGACGGAGACTGGCTGGAACGCGGCGGCGCGTGGTTTTGTTCGGAGGATTGCGTTCAGAATGCGGACGAGGATCGAACGCGCGATCGGATCCAGACGGAACGGAACGACAAATCGCCGTTTCGGAAATTCTCAATGAGGACGAAATGGAAGGCGAAACGGAGGAAAGGGGCGAGGAAGGGCTTGTGGAACCGCGCCCGATATGCGGAAAAAAACCCTGATTGCCCCTTTCAGCCGCGGACTGGAAAAGAACGGTTAAACTGCGCCGCGGTTTGCCATTCGGAAACGCGCTGTTTTCGAGTTTACGGAAACTCAATGAAAGAA
>CAZWOV010000308.1:0-3957 GCA_964635645.1 uncultured Planctomycetaceae bacterium
CCTGAACTGGACACGGTACGATCAGACGGTTTCCGGGCGGGGCGACGCGGGCTGGGATAACCTTGATTCTCTTACTCCGGCGGCGTCGGGAGTCGGGTTTATTGGGAATAAGGAATCCGTTCCGGGGAAAAATAATTTTATTGTCGCTTACGACGGCTATATCTACATTCAGGAAGCCGGGGAATACAAATTTCACGTCATTTCCGACAATGGTTCCCGTACCTTTATCGACGGCGCGGCGCTGGGCGATTCTTTGTGGAAGAACGCTACGACGTATGATACGCTGACGGTTTCTCTTTCGCAGGGATTGCATAAATTTGACGTCAATATGTACGATGAGGACGGCGGAGAGCAGCTCAACATGGAGATTGAATATCCGAACGGCGAACGGCGCGACATTAATTCTCAGGCGATTCTTTTCTCGCAGGATAAAACGGATTTTGCGCAGATGATTATCGACGGAGACTACGCGGCCTCGGAAGACGCGGTTCTCAATCTCGATATTCATGCGGCAACCGGCGAGGCGGCCCTTCTGGTTGTCAACGGCGCCATGACGGCTGACGGCGTCCTCCACCTGATTTTTCACGGTGAAGCCGTTCACCAGCCCGCTATTCAACTTCTGGATATTGAGGGATTGGCCGACTTGAATTTCAGTAAAATTAATCTCGTAAACAGTCCGTATGCGGACGGTTACTGGGATCTTTCCGGTCTTATGGGAAACGGCGACGGTTTCATTTACTCCACGGTTCCCGAACCTTCTTCCTGGCTGATTTTGCTCTGCGGAATTTCCGGTCTCATGGCCCTTCGCCGTTGGAGCGTGAAAAAAAACGGTTGAACGTTGGCGATCAGAACGGAATCGGGCGGTCGCTCCCGCCCTGAATTCCGTTTTTGACGCGGTCAGAAAAGAGTCTGCGGGTCGGTTTCGATTTTCGGGAAATTCTTCAGGAATGGGGAAACTGAAAAGTTTTCCGGGAGACGGGGAAATTGGTATTCAGCTCTTGACTTTTGCGTTGTTTTGTGTTAATATATTGATATCGCTTTTGCAGAGCGGATTCTTCCAGGCGTTTGCCTTTTCAAAAATGAGCCGAAAAACGCTTTTATCTTCGATAACGAACCGTTGTCGCGCTATTGGGGATAGTTTTGGGAGATTCCGTTTCCGCTATGATTTTTTCAAATTGCATATTTCAAATCCAAACTTTTTTTGGGAAAAAATCGTATCAGGGTAATGGGCTTGGTATTTTTCTTCCCAAACCGGCAACAGAAAAATAAGAACTGGAAATTGAAAATGAAAAGAACGCTAATTTTAACGAATAGTTCGCGCCGCCTTTCGTCTGGTTTCACATTAGTGGAATTGCTTGTCGTCATCGCCATTATCGGCATGTTGATGGGGCTTTTACTTCCAGCCGTTCAGCAGGCGCGCGAAGCGGCCCGCCAGATTTCATGTTCAAATAATCTGAAACAGTTTGGTACGGCAAGTCAGAATCATCTCGCCGTCGCAGGGTGCTATCCCGGGGGAGGGTGGTACTATTCGTATGTCGGGGATCCGGATCGAGGGGCCGGCGCCGATCAGCCTGGGGGATGGATCTATACTCTTTTGCCGTATCTTGAATTGAATAACCTCTACATGTTGCCGTCGGACGGCGACCCGGGAACTCCGTCTTCGAAGCAGAAAGCCAACGCGACGACGGCCGTTCAGACTCCCGTTTCACTTTATCATTGCCCGTCGCGCAGAAAAGCCAAGCTCTATACGGTGAATTCGTCGCCCAGCGTAAACTGCAATTCGATGTCGAAGGGAACGAAGATCGATTACGCCGGGAATCATGGAAAGGTTACGGTTAAATCTCAGGACAGTTATTCCGACAGCCGCGCGAAAGTTGGGTACGGTACGAGCGGCGAGAATATCATGAAAGCTAAAGAAGTGACGGATCAGGGCGGGATGTTTTTCATCGCCAGTCACTTGAACGACGCCGACGTTATCGACGGAACTTCAAGAACGTATCTTGTCGGCGAGAAATATCTTCAGACGGACGCCTACGAATCGGGGAATGGTTGCGACGATAACGTCGCGTGGTCCGGCGCGGACTGGGATACTCTCCGCGATACGAATAATCTGCCGCATCAGGACCGAAAGGGATGGGCCGGATATTCGTATATTTTCGGAAGCGCTCACGCCGGCGTTTTAGGCATGGTCATGGCGGACGGTTCTGTGCATTCCGTTTCCTATTCCATTGACAAAACGGTTCACCAGAATCTGGGTTGTCGAAACGACGAAAACGTTTTCCAGACGCCGTGGTGATTTTCCCGAAGAATGGCCGCGGGCGCGGTCAGAGCGGGAGGAGGAACTCTGAAGGAATTTTTTGGGGAAATTTTCCCAATTTTGCAAAAAATTCCTTTTGGACCTCTTGACAAAGTTCCCTCTTTCTGTAAATAATAATAAGTGTGAGCGGCGGCGAACGTCGTCGCAGACAATTTTCCCACCGTTGTTTCGGTTCCCGCGCGAACCGAAACAGTTTTTTGATTTTAAGGAGACCATAATGAGTCAAACCAACCGACGTAATTTTCTGAAAACTTCCGGTATCATCGCAGGCGCAGCCGCTACCGGTTTTGTTGCCCGCAGCGCTCATGCCGAGGGCAGCGACAAGATCAAGGCGGTCCTTATTGGCTGCGGCGGACGCGGTAAAGGCGCCGCGAGCGACTTTCTCCAGAATGAAAATACGGAAGTGATTGCCGTGGCCGACGCGTTTGAAGACAACGCCAAAGGCGCCGCGAATCAGTTTAATATCGCTGAAGATAAAGTGTTCTGGGGCTTTGACGCTTATCGCAAGGTTCTCGCGATTGCCGAAGCGCAGTATGTGATTATCGCCACTCCGCCGGGATTCCGCCCGATTCACTTCAAAGCCGCGGTGGAAGCCGGCAAGAACGTGTTCATGGAAAAACCCTGTTGCGTCGACGCTCCCGGTTTCAACATGCTGATTGAAGGCGCCAAAATCGCGGACGCGAAGGGGCTGAAAGTCGGCGTCGGTCTCCAGCGCCATCATCAGGAATCCTATCTGAACGGTATCCGTGAAATTCAGGACGGTAAATACGGCGATATTCTCTATACCCGCGTCTACTGGAACGGCGGAGGCGTCTGGGTTCGCGGCCGTAAACCGGAATGGACCGAAATGGAATATCAGATGCGCAACTGGTATTACTTCAACTGGCTCTGCGGCGACAATATCTGCGAACAGCACGTTCACAATATCGACATTGGCAACTGGGTCATGGCCGCCACCGATCCGAACGCGAACATGACGGATAAATACGCTCACCCGGTGGAAGTGAATGCGATGGGCGGTCGTGAAGTTCGTAAAAACAATCCGAACTTCGGCGAAATTTTCGACCATCACTTCTGCGAATTTACGTATGCGGACGGTCGCAAAATGTTCTCGCAGTGCCGTCATCAGCCGAACACCTGGAACAGCGTTTCCGAAGCGGCTCACGGTACGAAGGGATACGGCAGCGTTTCTTCCCGCGGCGCCGGACGCGGCCCGTACCAGCAGGAACACACGGATCTGATTGAAGCCATTAAGAGCGGCGCTCCGTTCAACGAAGCGTACATGGGCGCCTACAGCTCCATGACCGCCGTTATCGGCCGTATGGCAAGCTACTCCGGCCAGACCATTAAATGGGACGACGCCGTGAAGAATGGTCCGGCTCTCATGATTTACGACGGTCACGACCAGCTCACCATGCAGAGCGAAGCTCCCGTCAAACCGCTTGACGCTCCGACTGCCGCCGGCGAAGGTTACGCCATTGCCGTTCCGGGCGTCTGGAAGCCGTGGTGATTTGATTGATTTTGAATTGATTCGCGTTGGGATGATTTTCAACTGACGCGATACGGATATTCCCAACTGCGATTGGCCCTGAATTGCAGTTGGGATTTTATTTTGTGATAGGATAGATTTTGAGGAATTT
>CAZWOV010000309.1:0-3954 GCA_964635645.1 uncultured Planctomycetaceae bacterium
GGCCGCATGGGATGAAATCGTGAAAACTTCCGGCGATATGGAATTGCGCGGCGAATACGTTATGGTTACCGGGCCGAGCCGAACTGCGGATATTGAGCGTGTTTCCGTGTTGGGAGTCCATGGCCCGAAAAATGTTTACGTTATTTTGATCCAGAATTGATTTTAGTTGGATTTTCAATCAGAAACATCCGTGTTTGCGGAACCCTGTTTTCCCATATCCACAGAAAGTGACCGGACGATGAAGAAAATTTTTTTCTGTTCTGTTTTTTTCCTTTTGACGGTATTGAACGTCTGGATTTTTTCATCTTCAATCGTCGTTTCGCCAGTTTTTGCCGCGGAAGACGAATCGGATGATTCCGATTTTGGTTTTGGAGATTTTGGCGAGGATGATTCGGAGAACACGGAGGATGATTCCGACGCCGCCGACGGCGGTTTTTCCCTGGACGGCTCTGACGATTCTGAAATTTCCGACAGCTCGGACGATCCGGACGATTCGGATGATTTCGAGGATGGCGGCGACGATTCCGACCCGGACGCGACGGACTCCGACTCCGCTTCTGAAAGTAGTTTTTTAGGGAGCGCGGAGTCTGAAAAAACAGACGAATCGGAAGTCTCGGAGTCAAAATCCTCTGCTGGTGAAAAGAAAAAGGTCAGCAAGCCGAAGGCCAACGCCGTTTCATTCGCGTCCAACGGTAAAAAAGCGGGGGACGCGGCGGAGCTGACGCTTCACGGCGTGAAGTACCGTTTTCGCTGGTGTCCCGCCGGCGCGTTTAAAATGGGCAGTCCAATGACGGAAACAGGCCGCAGTCTCGACGAAAAACAAATGGACGCGATTGTTCCGCATGGGTTCTGGATTCTGGAAACGGAAGTTACGGTGGAAATGTTCGCCAGTTTTGTTAAAGCCTCCGGATACGTTACGGATGCGGAACGCGACGGGCAGGGCGGATATCGCGTGGACGTGGAGAGCGGACATATCCTTGGACTTGACCCTGCGGCTAACTGGCGTTTCGTCGGATATCGTCAGGAAAAAAACTTTCCCGTAACGAACGTTACCTGGTTCGACGCGGCAAAATTCGTGGAGTGGATCAATTCAGAAATATCGACGCATGAAGATCCCGTCGATTCAAAACGTCAGGCTCTTTTGCCAACTGAAATGCAGTGGGAGTACGCATGCCGCGCCGGAACGGACACGGTATTTTCCATGGGCGACCGCGCGGAAATGCTTGGCAAGTGCGCTAACGTCCGTGAGATGAATCAGAACAAAAAGCTCATGAAATCCGATTTGTTCAAGCGTAATCCATGGAGTCTTCCTTACGGAATGCCGTTCAAATACGCGGCTTTCGTCGGTGCGTCGGCTCCAAACGCCTGGGGTATTTTCGATATGCACGGAAATGTTTGGGAATGGTGCGCGGACGGTTACGGCGACTACGAAAACGTCATTTTGCCGACCGAGAGCGCAAGCCAGCTTGAAAAATGGGTCGGAAGGCTGGGACCAGATCTCAAAAAACTGAAAGTAATGCGCGGCGGCGGATGGAACACGAATTTTCTTAACGCCCGTTCCGCGGCGCGCGGAAGTAACGCGCCGTCAAGACGCTTTGTCGATCTTGGGTTCAGATTTATTGTTCTTCCAATGGAAAAGGAATCTCTTCCCGACGACGTTGAGGAAGAAGATCAAGATAGCGGCTCGTCGTCGGTAGACGCGCTTTTCGGCGGCGTCGACGAGGAAGAATCGGATGATTCCGACGCCGGGAACGATTTGGACGATGAGGAATCTGGCGACGAGGAGTCCGACGACGAGGAATCCGACGGCGATTCGGCTGACGGCGAATCGGATGATTTTGGGACTAACGACGAATCGGATGATTCCGACGAAGAAGATTCAGAAAACGACGCTGATGATGAAGGCGGCTTTTTCTAAGATGGAAACGAGTTAAAGCTGGACGTAGACTTGAAGCCGGATTTCATTCGTCTGAAAACCAAGTCGTTGAAGAAAACAAAAGATTTGTTCAGATATTTGCTTTTTTCACGCTTTTAAATAAAGAAAACCCTGCGAGCGAAAATTCCGAATCCATTCGCAATAATCGCTCGCATATTCTGAGCAGAAATCCTTTTCTGTCAGAGTATTTGTCGGGAAAATGAAATTTATCTGACTCCAGATCTTCATTTTTTGAAAATATTCCGTGGTTTAATATGAGATTCTATGAAATTATTTTCATGGAATTTTATATTTCCAGAATTTTTTCATTTTTACGGAATCATCGAAAATCAAAGAGTTCCACTTGCCGAAAACAGGAATCAGTTTGCTTCCTGAAGTTTGGCCGTTTCATTCTGCAGGTTGTTGCGGGAACCAGGAGAATAATACTGAACGTCGTCGCTAAGGTAGTGACCGCTCGGAAGCGTCTGTCCTCCAATGTTGGACTGGCAACCGGTCGTCATTGAAAATGCCGCGAATAAACAAATGCCAATAATCAATCCGTACAGAGGGCGCATTCGCCACCTCCTTGTGCTTGTTTAATGAAATAATCAGACTTAACTGATTGTGAAAACCTGTTAATTACCACTATATTTATTATCGTCGATAAAATCGGCGCACTTTAATAAAATTGGAATTTTTTGAATGTTTTGCAGAAAAGTTAAAATTTATCAGGTTGCCGCGATTGGTTTTTGTGGAATATTTTGTCATTGGCTCTTTTTTTCTTCCATTTTATGGGCGGATTCGATTCGGCTTGAAATCTTCTGCGATGGAACTCTTCAGCCAATAGAGGCGCAAGAGTGGGGAAGCGCCTTAAATTCGGCGGGATTTCAGAGGGCTCAAATTCGCGGCGGCGATAGCTCCGACGCTCTGGATATACGGGAATTGGGAACCCATTCCTATCTTGTTTCAGGAATGCTGATGAGAAACGGTCAGCTTCTTCTTCCTGGAAACGCGCGTTTTTCGATTAGTCGAGTACGTGAGATAAAACCATACCTTGAAAAACAAATTGCATTAATGCGCGAGGAACAGACGTTGGAATCGGCTTCTGTTCCGGAAAAGGAATCGGCGTTGAGAGTAAATTCCTCCTCCGGATATGCTTTTGACGGAGGAGAGGAACAGGAATTTCTTTTTCGAGATTTGGCTGAACCGGTGGGATTTCGAACGAAAGGTATTTCCAGAAAAAAAGTTATTCAGAAGCTGGCGAATCGTTTTCGTTCTCCGATTCGTTTTCCCAAAAGTATTTGGAAGAAGTTTGACGAATCGGATTTGGTGACGGAAGAATTGGAGAAAGTTGCCCGCGGTACGGCTTTTGTTTATGTTTTGAGGTATCTTGGATACTGTCTGGTTCCAGAAGAAGATGAGAACGGCAAGTATTTTTTGCGGGTCGTTTCTGCCGAGAAAGCGGATTCGGACCAAATTCTTCCCGTTGGGTATTCGGTAGAAAATCCGTCGGTTTCTACTCTTCACGAACGTTTTCAGGCGAATGTGGACGGCGCGACGGTTGCTCTTGTTCTTGATTCGCTTCAAAAACGTCTTGAAATTCCGTTTCTTTTTGATTTTAATTCAATGGCCGGCTTGGGAATTGAATTGGAAGAGGTCGTCGTTCGGCAGAAACCGGCTAAATTGTCTTATCGGCAACTTTTGGACGCCGTTCTCTATCAGGCGCAAATGAAGCGTGAAGTAAGGACGGACGAATCTGGAAACATTTTTTTCTGGATGACTACGATTCGAAAAGCGGAGTAAAATACTGAAAATCACGATCTTTTTAGCTTTTTCACTTCAAAAATATGAAAAGTAAATTTTTTCAATCGACAGGTTGTTTTTTTATTCTTCTGGCCGGAATCTTTTTCTTTCTTGCTTCAGGTTGCAGTGAAAGAAAAGAGAAGGAGGATGTTTCAGGCGTTCCGCAACGCGTCGTTTCTCTTTCACCCGCGTTGACGGAAATAATGTTTTCTCTTGGTTTGGAGTCCAAGGTCGTC
>CAZWOV010000310.1:0-3953 GCA_964635645.1 uncultured Planctomycetaceae bacterium
CGAAAACGAAAAATTTATCGTTAACCGGATTTTCCGTTGAATTAAAAATACGCCTTCCTTTTTTAAATTAAAAGAGAAAAATATGAAAAAATTTTCTTCACGCTCCGTTTTTTCGGCTGTCCTCTGTTTTTTTCTATGCGCCGTTTCAACTGTTTCCGGCCAGCAAAACTGGCCGCCGAATCCTACGGCCAATTTCGAAAATGGGATCTGGGCCGTCCCGGACGCTAACGGCGCGATAATCGCCGAATTTCAACAGGAACGAACCCGCGACCTCTGTTCTCCGCAGGAAATTTCAAGTTGGACCGACGCGGATGGAAATCAAAATCCGGAATGGGAATTCCAAAATGGCAATATCAGACGCCTAACAGGAAACAAAGATCTCTTCCTTAAGGGAGAATTTAAGGACTTTATCTTTGAATTTGAATTTAAGATTGAATTTGCCGGAAATTCAGGCGTCTTTTTTCACAGCTGGAATGAAAAAGAAAAAGCGGTCGGTCACGAGTACCAGATTATCGACGACATGAACCGTCGAATTCACCCCACGCTCCAACGTTATTTCACGGGCAGCTTCTACCAGCTTTTTTATCGATACGACGCCGCGGGACCAATCAATTACCAGGGGTTCAATAAGGGAAAAATCATGGTCATGGGAAACCATGTCGAACTCTGGCTCAACGATAAACTGGCGGTTAATGTTGAGGCGGACTCTCCGCTCTGGAAATGTCTGGTAGCCAATAGCCATTCAAATTCAGATCCGCGTTTCGGCAAACTCAACGGCGGAAGAATCGCCTTCCAGAACCATGGACACGAAGTTATTTTTCGAAACGTCCGCCTCGCCACTCTAAAAAAGATAAAATGAGAGCGCAGAAATGAATCCGCTTTTCTCGCCTATTGCCTCAGAACCTTACGTTGGGGAAAGACGTGCCGCAATCATGGCCCGACTGCCTGTTCGAACGCCGGGAGAAATGCTGTTTTTCTTTCCGAGAGACTACGAAGATTTTTCCAACTTTTCGGACGTCCGTCATCTCGTGGAAGACGAACAGCAAACAATCTGCGCGCGTATCGTTTCCACGCGGAATCGTCCGACCCGCGGCGGAAATATGACGACGGTGGAGATTGAAGACGGAACATACGGTTTAGCCGATCTGATTTTTTTCAACCAGAGATTTCGCGCGCAACAATTTGTTCCCGGACAAATCTGGCTAATCAGCGGAAAACCCAAAAACGTTAAACGACGTTGGCAGTTCGTTCATCCGATCCTCCGCCTCCTGCCAGAGGAAGAAATTGCCCTGATTAACGCCAATACCGTTTGGGGAAATAAAATTGGAACAAGAGCAACGGTTCCGAATCCGTCCGGCTCTCTCGCTCCAACGGTTGCCGTACCGACCGCTCCGGAAACAATACCAACTGCGCGGGCATTTCTCGGACTCCAACCCGTCTATTCGTTAACAGAGGGACTTCATGCGTGGGAAATGCGCCTTTTGGCCCGTAATATCGTCAAAAAATACGCTCCCATGGTCGAAGACGCTTTTCCTCCTGATTTTCGTGAAAAACACTTTCTTTTTCCGATAGCGGAAGCCATTCAGGGAATTCACTTTCCCAAAAATCAGGAAACTCTGAATCGCGCCCGCAGACGATTTATTTTTCAGGAATTATTTATTCTCCAACTGGCCCTTAACGTTCGACGGCGACAGCAGCAAAATAATTTTCGCGCTCCAATTCTCGAAGCTATTCCAGAAATTGACCGAAGAATACGTTGCCTTTTCCCTTACGACCTGACGCCGGGACAACTCAAAGCCATCGCCGACATTACGCGCGATACGACTTCCGGCCGCCCCATGAACCGCCTGATTCAGGGCGACGTTGGATGCGGAAAAACGACCGTCGCGTTTTACGCCATTCTGTTGGCCGTCGCTCATGGATTTCAGGCGGCGATCATGGCGCCAACAGAAATACTCGCCAGACAGCATGCGCGTAATTTGAAAAAACTCCTTGCGCACAGTCCAGTCGAAATTGCGGAACTGATTGGCGGTCTGAAACCCGCGGAACGTAGGCAAACGCTTGAAAAAATCGCCTCGGGAAAGGCTAATATCATCATTGGAACTCAGGCGTTGCTTCAAAATGACGTCAAATTCTCTAATCTGGCAATGGTCGTCATCGACGAGCAACATAAATTCGGCGTAAATCAACGCGCGGCCCTTCGACGTTCAGGCGAATCGCCTCACTACCTGGTCATGACGGCTACCCCAATCCCTCGTTCCATCACGATGACTCTGTTCGGCGATCTTGATCTGACGACAATCAGAGAACTCCCACCCGGACGCCAGAAAGTCAAAACCTACCTTGCGCAAAAAGAAAACCGCGGGGGATGGTGGACTTTTTTCTGTGAAAAACTGCGTTCAGGCGCACAGGGATACGTCGTGGTTCCCCGAATCGGAAATCTGGACGAACTGGAACAATCCGCCGAAAAAAACAATCCCAATATTCAAAATATTCAATTCGTCGCGCAGGAATCCATACCGACGGGAAATTTTTCAGAAAATTCCGCCGAAACGTCCCATGGCGTCCCTCCAATACTTTCCGAACCTGAAACTGAAAAGGAATCGGACGTCGCCAATCTTCAAAAAATTTACCACGAACTCTCAACCGGTCCGCTGGCTGAATTTTCAGTTGGAATCCTTCATGGAAAAATGACGCAGGAAGAAAAAGAAGACGTCATGTTCAAATTCCGAACGGGGGAAATTAAAGTTCTGATATCGACTCAGGTTATTGAAGTCGGCGTCGACATCCCAAACGCGACGCTCATGACGATTGAAAGCGCCGAACGTTTCGGCCTATCTCAACTTCACCAGTTGCGCGGTCGAACCGCAAGAGGAACAAGCGCAGGATATTGCTGCGTTTTTGCCTCCAATGAAAAAGAAGAAACTCTCGAACGTCTTCGTCTTTTCGCAAACGCTACGGACGGATTCGAACTCTCTGAAATGGATTTCAAACTGCGCGGTCCCGGCAACCTTTTCGGAACCCGTCAGCACGGACTTCCGCCGCTCTTGATCGCCGACCTGATTCGCGACGCTTCCATCCTTGAAGAAGCGAGACTCGCGGCAAGAGAAATTCTGGAAAAAGATCCCGGTTTGGCAGATCCCGGCTTTCGCCGTCTTCGCCAGCAGATGCTCAAACGATACGGAACGGCGTTGGAACTGGGCGACGTCGGCTGAAAATTTCCCAACGCCCAAAGGAACGCGCGTTCAATAAAATTTTCTCAAAATCAAAATCCGGTCTTCCAGCATGGTAAAAAGGAAAACCGGATCTCTATATTTTTACCTCAATAAACGCCGAATAAATCTCTCAAATCCAGACGTCAACCTGAATTTTCATTTCATACTTCCGTTTTTTTCGGAAAAAGAAGCGAAACCAGAATCCCAAGTCCCATAACGCCAATAATGACTGCCAGAGAAACAAGAGTCAGCAGATCTCCATAGTTCATACCGCAGCAGGAATGGGAGTGAATCCACTCTTTAAACCACGCGGCGGCAATCATCTTCAAACCGACGTAAAAAAGAATCAACACGAGACTGCTCTTAAGAAAACGAAATTTCTCAATCATGGCGGCAAGAGCAAAATAAAGAGACCGAAGCCCCAAAAGCGCAAAAATATTCGACGTAAAGACAATGAAAGGATCGCGCGTAATACCAAAAATAGCAGGAATAGAGTCCACCGCAAAAATTACGTCGCTGGTTTCAATAACCAGAAGCGCCATCAAAAGCGGAGTTACTATCAATCGCCCTTCATTCCAAACAAAAAAGCGTTCGTCCGCAATTCGGCTCGAAACGGGGAAAAAACGCTTCGTCAAACCGATGATTGGATTTTTATCCGGATGAACTTCTTCGTACTTGCTGAATATCATCTTGAATGCCGTAACAAGAAGAAGTCCGGCAAAAACGTAAATCATCCAG
>CAZWOV010000311.1:0-3952 GCA_964635645.1 uncultured Planctomycetaceae bacterium
TTTTGTTTTATGGACGAATCCCGGCGGAATCCGTATCGCGGATTGGCTCGATATGGACGACCACATCCAGAATATGCGGATCCTGAATATTCTTAAGTTCCTTTTCAATAGAATGAGCCAAACGATGACTTTCAAAAACAGTAGTGTTTCCGTCTACCCAAACGTGAAGATCTACGTCGTATCCTTCGCCCATACGTCGAGTTCGAATTTTGTGCGGATTGTTGGCTCCGGGGATGGCTTGAACGACGGCAGATATTTTTTGGATAGTTTCCTGCGACGCTCCGGCGTCCATGAGAGTTCCGAAGGTCGGGTAAACGATCAACCAGGCGGCGTAAAGGATCATGCCGCCGACCAGGATAGTAGCGACCGGGTCCAGGAATGCGTAACGCTCGCCCCATAGACGGCAGAAACCAATGGCGAAGAACGCGGGGATTGAGCTCAGCGCGTCGCTTCGGTGATGCCATGCGTTTGCGACAACGGCGGAAGAATGGATTTTCCGCCCTACTCCGGCTGTGACCTGATACAGAATTTCTTTGGAAAAAATAGAAATTACGGCGGCAATCAGCGCAAGTTTCCCGGGAATCGGCTGATGAAAATTGGGGTCGGCGATTAAAGCGTGCAGCGTAGATACGGCTCCGCCCATTAATTTAAGTCCGACCAGAGCAAGGATAACTCCGATGAAGAGAGTTACGATAGTTTCCAGTTTCGCATGCCCATACGGGTGCTCTGAATCTGCCGGTTGTTCCCAGTATCTGGCGCCAATGATAACGGCAAAATCGGTTACGAAATCGCTTAAACTGTGAACTGCGTCCGCTATCATAACGGAACTTTGTCCGCAAAAACCTGCGATAAATTTCAAAATTACGAGAAAGCAGTTTACGACGGCTCCCCAAAGAGTAATTCTGAAAACTTCCCGCGACTGAGGCGGCGGCGTTTGGGAAAATGCGACCATGAATTCTTGCTTGTTAAAAAGGAATGCGAAACGGAAAAAATGGGAACGGATATCGTTGTCTGCGGGTGAAGTCGGGATTAACGAACTTCGGAATAACCCTGTTCTCTCTGTTGGATAAGCATTGCTTCTGTTCCCATTTTGTCGTCCTGGAGTTTCTGGAGCCAGATAAGCTTGAGGATCACCATGCCGATCGTTATCGTGTAGAATACGCTTTCCATCGCGTAAAGCGATACGAACTGCGCGGAAATCCCATAGGAAACGACCGCGACAAAAACCATTTGGGCATAAATCTGAAGACGCGGGTCGGGAAGCTTAAGCCGCCCGAACATGACGGGGATCATACGTATTGCGGAGAATGCGAAATACCCGAGCAGAAGCAGCAGAGCGGGAACGCCCGAGTCTACCGCCGCCTGGAACCAGGTTGAGTGCGCTTCAATTGGGAGTCCAAATCGGCTTTTAGTGTAATTAACCCAGTTTGAAATTCCGACCCCGAACACCGGGCGTTCTTTCATAACGATCGCGCAGTTTGTCCAACTGTGGAGACGGGATTGAGCGGAACCGTCAAGGTCTTCCATGTTTTTGAATGCGGAGAAAAAACGGTCCTGGGCGCTTTGGCCAAAAAGAAGGAACAGGCCGAGGAAAATAATTCCCAAAATGCTCAGGTTTATTGAATTTTTGGGAATGACAAGGAACGTCAGCGCTATCGCGATAAAAAGTCCCAGCATACCGCCTCGCGACATGGAAAACATGATAACGTGAGCCTGAAGCAGCGCGGCGAAAAAGGCCAGTCCCTTGAGTAGGATATTTTTTTCGGATAATCCCGTGAAAAGCGCAAGGACGAAACCGACGACCATGGAAACTGCGAAAAAGTTATTGTCCATTCCGGCGTAACCCGTCATCTGAAGCCGATTGAATCCCTGAAGATACGATACGTTCAGTTCGTAGGCGATAAAACCGGTTCCAAAGACCATGAGCCAGATTAAAATACGAAGACGGCGTACCGTGTCGCAGAGGGAAAGAACGATGATAATTGCCAGAAGAAGACGAATATTCATCAGGATTTGAACCTGTCCAAGCATGGTCCAGCCGGTTGCGATGGAAGAGAAAACGCCCCATAGCGTATAGCCGATCAGACAGGCCAATGGAAGAAACGCTTTACCGATGTTCAGGTTGCCGAAATGGGCCAGGAACCAGCCGATGATGGTCGGATAGGCTACGACTTCAGAAAAACCAAGACCGGAATTCAGGAAACTTTCATCCAGGGAGTAGTACCAGAGGGCGTTAGGGGACATTATACCGAACAGGATATAAATGCAGATGCCCCAAAACGGTGCGAACAGGGAACAGAGCATTCCCAGGATCGTTAACGTGTATACGAATAAATACCCTTTCATGGTATCTCCTGTGAGCGTTTTTTATCTTAAAATACGGTGTATTTTGAATCTGTGATGAGAAATCGGCGTTAATTTCTTTCCGGGACGTTGCGTACGAGACGTTCTAAACGATCCAGCTGAGCGTCCCATGCGTAGTATTTTTCAACCATTTTTCGACCGTTTTCAGCATATTTCCGTCGTATCGCAGGATTTTCAAACAGACGCGAAAGCGTAGTTTGCCATTCTTCTGCGGTTTGGCAGACCAGAAAATCTTCGGACGTTCGATTTTGAATTCCCTCCGCCGCGCAGGCGGAAGCGACGACCGGGCGCGCCATGGCGCAGGCTTCAAGTACTTTGTTCTGGAGTCCGCGGGCAACCTGAAGCGGTATTATCACGACGGACGCGCGTTTCAGGTAAGGCCGAACGTCCGGAACGTTTTCAGCGAGGTTTATTCCGGGAACGGTTTCTGAAAGATTTCTTAAAAGCTGGACCGGACGGCTGCCGACGACGTCAAATTCACAGTTGGGAAATTCTTTCCGGAGCTTGGGAAAAACGTTGGCAACGAACCATTCCACGCCGTCGACGTTTGCCCGATAGTCAAGCGCGCCGATGAAAACCAGACGGTTGGGCTGTTCCTGCGTCTTTTGATGTTCCGGATTCCACGGATCGAAGTATTCGACGTCGACGCCGTTCTGTATTGCCTCGGTATGCAGACGCAAAAGAGTTTGTTTGTCGGCAAAACTTCGGTAAAGAGCAATTTCTTCCGGAGTTACGGCTAACAGCGCGTCGCACTCCGTTCCAATCCGGGTTTCAAGCCGACGAAGCCGTTTGCCTTCTATTTGAAAAATATATTTTTTCCAACCGCGGCTTTGGGATGAATAGTCGAACCATTTCTGACTATCGACGTCGACCAGATCTACAATAACCGGCGTGTTTGCATTCGGAGTTCCGGAAAGAACGTCCAGATACTGATACATGCTGGAACAGAACGTTATGATCCGGTCAAATTTTTTTTCCTGGACAATTTTTTTCAATCCTTTGCGAAAATCGCGATTGAAGAAAAGGCCTTCGGTCATCGTTCGTCCGGTCAACAAAGCTTTTCCCGCGCGGAACCATTTTCTGTAACTGCCCCATCGGCATGCAAGAATATCCGCGCATCGTTCGTTTAAAACGCGCCGCGATTCTTCGGAAGGTTCCTGGTCGTAAAGCGTTGCGAGGTAAAGATTTCCCATACGGGAAAATCGTTCCAGAAAATGGAAGGAACGAATACTGTCCCCGCGATTGGGCGGATGAGGAAAACGATGGGTAATGAAGAGAACGTCCATAAATACGAATATCTGAAATGGGTTTAAATATACTGGTCCATTTTCTTTATTTCGTAATTAATCCCCTCGGACAATGTGCAAAAAGAGAAATCGCGTAAAAGTTTGCGCAGTTTCGCCAGATTGGATTGGAGGCCCGTTCGATGACGGAATTTAACGGCTCGCGAACCGAATGGAAGTCGGGGCTGTTCCGGATCTACCTCCCACGGATGAACGTAAAAGATAAACGGGCGATTGTCTTTTCGATTAATCCGACGCAAAACACAGCGCGTCGCCGCATAGGGCTAAAGCCGAAAGTAACCGCC
>CAZWOV010000312.1:0-3938 GCA_964635645.1 uncultured Planctomycetaceae bacterium
GCTCAAACTGCGGACGGCGGGACGGCAGACGGTCGGGCAGGCGAACGGAACAAATGGTAATTTGGGATAAAGAGACGTCTATTCTGATGTTGAATGGGGCGTGTCTCGAATAGAGTGGAATGAGTTTTAAAGAAACCCCAGTTTCAGTTTCCGTTGCATTGTGTACGTTTAACAGCGAGCGTTTTTTGCAGGAAGAACTCGAGAGTATTGAACGGCAGTCTGTTTTGCCGACGGAAATTATCGTTTGCGACGACGGATCGACGGATCGGACGCTTGAAATCTTGGAAGCGTGGAGAGAAACCGTTCCATTTTCCGTTCTTATTCGAAAAAACAACGAAAATCTTGGATATACTAAAAATTTTGAGCAGGCGGTTTCACTCTGTTCCGGCGAAATTATTCTTTTGGCTGATCACGACGATATCTGGTTTCCGAATCGAGTAGAAAAGATACTGGAAACGTTTCGTAGCGATCCGGATTTGGGTTTGGTTTCTTCCGACGCCCAAATTGTCGACGCCGATGGAATCAATCAGAATATGCGGTTGAGCGAATTTGTCGAGCGGATGCATTTACGTGAATTTTGGCGTTTTTTCTTTCCGCAGGATTCAGAAATGATTCTCTGGACAGGTTGCACGACGGCGCTTCGTCGCCGTTTTCTCCCGCGGGTTCTTCCGATTCCGGCGGAGATCGCATGTCACGATATCTGGTTTTATCTGACGTTTGCGCTGATTTCCCGAGTAGGGTTTATTTCAGAACCGTTAATTTCTTATCGGCTTCACGGCCAAAATAATTCGACTGCGCCTACCGTTTCGTACCTTCGGCAAAATCCTTCAAGTTGGCGGTACTTTAATTCTTTTACGGAAACTTTGTCGCAAAATCATCCGCGTTTGATAGAGTCTCTTGAGGAATTTGTTCATGCCCGATTGAAAAATATTTCTTTCGAACAGACGGGGGACAATTCCATCCAATTATTGAGACGATTCGAGAAATATCTTTGTTCGCTTGAGCGTCACAAACGTCATTTTCTGGCCCGCAGAGATTCTGTTCGCCGTCCATGGCTGATCTTTCGCGAAATATTTAATCTTGGGTATTTTTACCATCCGCAACCGGTTCCGAGTATTCTCTATGACCTTCGCGAATGTTTTCGGAGATGAATAGTTTCTGGAAAGTCTTCCTTCAGCGGACGGCGTTGAGGTTTCCGGCGGACGGCGTGAGGTTTCAAGAAGAATTCGGCGATACGAGCGAATGATTCAGGTTTGTTTTGACATTTACCGTGAAAATTGTCTGAATCGCCGTCTGTTTTAGGATAAATTTGAAAATATACGAAAAAATTTCAGCCGTTTATTGACGTCTTTTGGAAATTTGGCTAAAATAAAAAAATCCTTCCATTGTTCTTAAAAAATACGAAATTACGGAGAAAAAAGATGAGAAAGTTCTTTTGGAGAGTCTGTTTTCCGGCGATTCTTTGCATTGGAGCGTGCGGAATTCTTCAGGCGCAGAACTCTGCGGCGCCGACGGAGTCGGAATCGGCGATTAAGCGAGAATCTCGAACAGGAATATCGAATACGTCGGTTGAAGTGAGACCGGTAGTTTTACCGACTTACGGCGTTGGCGAACCGGATTTGAATCCGATATTTTTTACCGGCCGAGTTTATCAGGGCGCACAGGGGCGCGTCTATCCTTACGCAATGGTGGACCGATTGTCCGATCAGGTTAAAAACAAAGAATACCGCGGCGTTTTTCTTGAAAACGAGTATTTGAAAATCTGCGTGGCGCCGGAATTGGGCGGGAGGATTCTTCAGGCGCAGGACAAGACGAACGGTTACGAATTTTTTTATCGTCAGCATGTCGTGAAACCGGCGTTAATCGGTATGACCGGCGCGTGGATATCGGGCGGCGTGGAGTGGAACGTTCCGCATCATCATCGTTCTTCCAGTTTTATGGGAATAGACTGGAAAACTATTGAGAATCCAAACGGCGGAAAATCCGTCTGGGTAGGCGAGACGGAGCTTTGTCATCGGATGAAATGGTCGGTGGAGCTGACCGTCGATCCGGGGCGTTCGTACGTCAAGGCGCGAACGCGAATTGAAAATCGTTCTCCGTTGATTCAATCGATGCTTTTCTGGGCGAATGTTTCGGTTCACTGCAATCCGGACTACGAGGTCATTTTTGCGCCGAACGTTCAGCATGGCGTCGACCATGCAAAAGTAAAATTCTGCAATTGGCCGGAAGGAAAACCGGGGGTTGATTTTCGGTACTGGAAAAACCATACGGATCAGTCGCGATCCGTTTTTGCCTGGGATTTCCAGAGCGATTTTCTTGCGGGGTACGATCATGGGCGCGAAGCGGGAACGGTTCACGTAGGAGACCGTCATGTCGTGCCGGGTAAGAAGTTTTTTCTCTGGGGAAATCATGAGCAGGCCAATATGTGGGATCGGATGTTGACGGATCCTTGGACGGAAGAGCAGAAAAAGGGTTCGCTTTCCGGTAACGACGCGGAGTATCCTCAGTATTTGGAATTGATGGTGGGCGCGTGGTCGGATAATCAACCGGATTACAGTTGGATTCATCCCGGCGAAGTTCGCGAACATGTTCATTACTGGTATCCGATTCGCGAAATTAGCGGCGTAAAAAATGCGACGATCGACGCGGCGGTTAATTTTGAACGACCGAAAGCCGAGATTGTGAAGATCGGTTTCTGTGCAAGCGGAGCGTTTCCCGACGCTCAGGCGTTCGTTTTCCGAAAAGGCGAAAAGATATTTTCCAAGACGGTTTCTATTGATCCCGGCAGACCGTTTATTCAGGAGATATCCGTACCTTCCGAAGCCGAGGATTCCGAATTTCAGGTTTTGCTGACGGATGCGGCGGGAAAGCGTCTTGTCGCCTACCAGCCGCAGAATTCAGAGCCGGAGGCGGAACCGGAGATTGTGAAACCTACGCCGAAGCCGGAAGAATTTGAAACGGTGGAGGAGCTTTTCCTGGCGGGACAACGTATCGAACAGTTTCATAATGCGCGAATGAATCCGTTGGATTATTATTTCGAGGCTCTTCGTCGGGATTCGGGAGACGTTCGCGTGAATACCGCGTTAGGATTGCGTTTAGCGCGGGAGGCGAAGTGGGCGGAGGCGGAAAAGTATCTGAAAACGGCTTTGATTCGTCTGGAAAAAAACTATACGCGGACGAAGGACGGCGAGCCGCACTATTTGTTGGGATATGTTCTTGAAATGCAGGGAAAGAATCAGGAAGCGGCGGAACAGTATTGGAAAGCCTCCTGGACGATGGAATTCCAGTCCGCGGCATTCTTTCGTCTTGCACAGATTGCCTGCCGTCAACAAGATTATGCTCAGGCGTTGGATTTGATTCATAAATCGCTTCGGGTGAACGTCGATCATCCCAAAGCCCAGGTCGTTCGCGCGTACATTCTGCGCCGACTTGGCCAGGGACAGGCCGCGACGGGAATTTTGCAGATGACGGCGCTTCAGAATCCTCTGGACGTCATGGCGAAAGTGGAACTTGCGTTCAATTTGGGGTATTTCTCTGAATTGTGTGGCGAGATTATTGCGGAAGCTCTTCGCGCGGACGATATGATTCGAATTCAGGAACTTCTGGAAACGGTAAGCGATTACGCGGCGTTGGGCGCGCCGGAGGCGTTCGTTATTTTGAAAGAAGTAACCGCGAAATGCGGAAAGCCTTATTCCGGGTCGATTATGATTGCGTATTGGCTTCAGGCTCTGGCCCAGACGGAAGAAGAACGCGCGTTTGCCGCGCAGGCTGTCGCCGATTGCTCTCTCGATTATGCGTTTCCGTTTCGCGTGGAAGAGTTGGAAACGCTGAAGAAGGCCGTCGAGTTGAATCCGGACGACGCGAAAGCCTGGTATCTGCTTGGAAATCTTCAATACTATCTGAATCAGAAGGATGAAGGGAGGCGGTCGTGGGAACAG
>CAZWOV010000313.1:0-3930 GCA_964635645.1 uncultured Planctomycetaceae bacterium
ACAGTATCTGATGGGATTCATCGTCGATCGTTACCACTGGAACGGCGGATTCATTTTTCTCTGTATCGGTTGCGTCCTGTCGATCCTGTTCCTGTTTTTCGCCGCGATCGCTCACAGGAAACGCAGAACCACAAATTAAAATACGTCTGATTTCCGAAATTTCAAAATCCTTTTCCTATCCGTGAAAAGGATCCTTCGAGATTTTATTCAGCAATTCATCAATTTATCCATTAACCCATTAATTCCATGAAAGACCTCATCATTATTGGAGCCGGAGCCATTGGTTCCGCAACTGCGCGAACGTTGGCGCAATACGATCTTGACGTCCTGGTTCTTGAAAAAGAAAGCGACGTCGGCGAAGTCACTTCTTCCGCCAATTCGGCCATTGTTCATTCCGGATACGATCCCGTCCCCGGCAGCAAAAAAGCGGCTATGAACGTACGCGGCAACCTGCTTTACGACCAAATGTGCGAGGAACTCGACGTCGACATGAAAAAAATCGGTTCGCTCACCATAGCCGTCAATGAAGAAGAGGTTGAGATTCTGCGCAGTCTTGAAGAACGCGGCCGTCTGAACGGAGTCCCCGTTCAAATGCTGAACCGCGAAGAGACTCTCGCGATTGAGCCGAACCTCACCCCCGAGGTCAAACTCTCGCTTCTGGCTCCAACGGCAGGAATCGTAAACACGTTCGAACTAAGCGTCGCTTTGATGGAAAACGCCATGGACAACGGCGTAAAACTCCATCTGAACGAAGCCGTCCGCGGCGTCCGCGTTATCGAAGGCGGCTACGAAGTTACGACGAATCGCGCCGTTTATCAGACGCGAAGTATCGTTAACGCCGCCGGTCTTTTTTCCGATGAAATAAATAACATGGTGAACCCGACGGTCAAATACGAAATTCAACCGCGCAAGGGCGAGTATTTCGTACTCGATCATTTCGATCCGAATTTCATCCGCCACACAATTTTTTCGGTTCCTTCGTCAAAGGGAAAAGGAATTCTCGTTAGTCCAACAACGCATGGGAACTATATTTTAGGCCCGTCCGCCGAATTTGTCGACGAAAAGGACGATTACTCGACCGACGGCGAAACGCTCGCGCAGGTCCTGGCCGCCGCCCAAAAACTCGTTCCTTCGATCCCCATGAATCAGGTTATTCGTCAATTCTCCGGTCTGCGCGCCGTCGAAAAAAGCGGACATTTTATCATCGAAGAATCGCTTCCCGGATTCGTGAATCTCGTCGGTATTCAATCTCCCGGTTTAACGTCGTGTCCGGCCATTGCGGAAGAAGTCGTTAAATTACTCTCCAACACAATGGAAATGAAAAGAAAGCCTGATTTTAATCCGCGACGCCGTCCCATGATCCGTCTGAACAGAATGTCCCCGGAAGAGAGAGCGGAATTCGTCAAAAAAGACATGAAATTCGGAAATATCATCTGTCGATGCGAAATGATCTCGGAAGGCGAAGTTCTCGACTGCATTCATCGAAACTGCGGCGCAACGACCATTCGCGGAGTTAAACGCCGCGTCCGCCCCGGAATGGGAAAATGTCAGGGAGGATTCTGCCAACCAAGAATCATCAAAATTCTCGCGAGAGAACTGGGGATAAAAAACGAAGACGTACGAATGAAATCTCAAGGTTCATTCATTCTCCTGGGAAAAACAAAATAATACTCCTTCTTTATCTTGTCAGGAGATTTCAAAAAGGAAACAAAGGAAATGAAACAATACGATTTGATTATCATCGGCGGCGGATCTGCCGGACTTGCGGCCGCTATTTCTGCCGCGGACCACGGCGTGGAAAAAATTCTCATTCTTGAAAAAGAAGACGAAGTCGGCGGAATCCTTCTCCAGTGCATCCACAACGGATTTGGGCTTCATCGTTTTAAGGAAGAACTGACTGGACCCGAATATGCCGCCAGATTTACCCGGGAAGCTGAAAAGCGAAGCGGAATTGAAATCAAAGTCCGCTCCATGGTCCTGAAACTTACGGCAGATAAAGAAGTTCACTACTCCAGCGAAGCCGAAGGATATTGCGTCGTAAAAGGCAAGGCTATTATCTGCGCGACTGGATGCAGCGAACGTACCCGCGGCGCCATCAAAATTCCCGGCGATCGTCCTACGGGCGTTATGACCGCCGGTTTGGCTCAACGTTACCTGAATATTGACGGATATTTCGTCGGAAAAAAGGTTTTCATCCTCGGTTCCGGCGACATCGGTCTGATCATGGCCCGACGAATGACGCTCGAAGGCAGTAAAGTTCTCGGCGTTGCGGAACTCATGCCGTACTCAAACGGCTTAACCCGAAATATCGTTCAATGTCTGAATGATTTCAATATCCCGCTTTATCTAAGCCATACCGTAAAAAAGATTATCGGAAAAGAACGGCTTGAAAAAATTGTTTTGGCTGGAATAGATGAAAATTTCCGGTTTATTCCGGGGACGGATCGAGAATTTGAAGTAGACACGCTGCTTTTATCCGTCGGATTGATTCCTTCCAATCCGCTTCTGACGGAAATTGGAGTCAAAATTCATCCTAAAACCAGCGGACCGATTGTGGACGAAAATATGCAGACCTCCATTCCGGGTATTTTCAGCTGTGGAAACTCGCTCCACGTCCACGATCTGGTAGATTTCGTGAGTATGGAAGGCGAGACGGCCGGAACCGCGGCGGCTCAGTTCATCCAGGGAACCGCGTATGTTTCTGAAAACATCGTTCAAACGGAACCCGGTCCAGGAATTGGGTATCTTTTACCAGCCCTGCTTCACTGCGGAAAAACTGCAACAGGAAACGAAAATGATTTTGTTTTAAAATTCCGCGTCCAGAAACCATTCCAAAACGTCTGCCTCGTCGTTAAAGAAAATGGACGGGTTCTGAAAAAAATCAAAAAAGCGTTTTTGATCCCTGCTGAAATGGAAAATTTAACAATCCGGCAATCCGACCTTCTGGAAAAAAGCGGAGTCCTGTCTGTGGAGGTATCCAATGAATGAAAAAAAAGAACTGATCTGTATTGTTTGTCCACGCGGCTGCCATTTAGTTGTGGATGAAAATATGAACGTCGCGGGAAATTTTTGCAAACGCGGGGAAGTTTACGGAAAAAATGAAGTGACGAACCCAACCAGAACAATTACCTCTACCGTGAAAATTTCCGGCGGCCCCATTCCGCGGCTTCCGGTGAAAACCTCTCAACCTGTTCCTAAAGATCGTATTTTCGACGTCATGGCCGAAATCAACAAATTATCGGTTCAGGCCCCCGTTGAAATGAACGCCGTACTTCTTCCAAATGTTCTGGAAACCGGCGCAGACGTCCTGGCAACTCGAGAGGTAGCGCAAATCTGAACGCGTTTTTCAAGATTTCCACATAATTTAACCAAAATAAATAATTTGGAAAAAATGGACGCCCCCCCTTGAAAATTTTTTAATTTCGAGTATGATTAAAAGCGTTCGGGGCATAGCGCAGCCTGGCTAGCGCATCTGCTTTGGGAGCAGAGGGTCGGAGGTTCGAATCCTCTTGCCCCGATTGAGCGTTTTGAATCCAGGGGGGTTTGAGCGCTTTTTTTATGCCTTCATTCCTAAAATAAATCATTTCTAACTTTTCCATATAAAAAGACCATTCATGATCTTCACGTCTCATGAATGGTCTTTCTTTCAGTTTTTAATCAACGTCTGATTCAGGAAAAACGATTGAAAACGCCGTCATTCTTCCGCGGTTTCTTCCGAAACTTCTTCGTTCTCTTCTGCCGGAACTACGCGAACGGCCACAAGACGATCGTCCGCGTCCACGTTCATAATTCGCACTCCCTGCGTATTGCGTCCGGTAACGCGAACTTCATCCACGTGCATTCTCTGAATCTTTCCGCGAGCCGTCATCATCAGAATCTCGTCTCCCGGAAAAACAACCGCGACGCCAATGACATTCCCATTCCGTTTTG
>CAZWOV010000314.1:0-3929 GCA_964635645.1 uncultured Planctomycetaceae bacterium
GTCCTTATAAACAAATTCTCTCTGATATTTAGGGCGAATATCAAGGCGTTCATCGTATCCTACGACGCCTTCTTCGGCGTCGTTAAAGTATCCCTCATATACTTCGCCTATCGTAACCTTTAATTCTTTTATTTCCACAATTTATCCCTCCTTAGGCTGTTCGGGATTTCTATTTCGAATAAGGATTCTTGCATATGTTTGTACGTAATATTCGCCATCCACTATGTAATATGTTTTTCCAACTGGTGGAGACGCTACCTTTAGAACAGGCCCATCATTTAACTCTGTTACATTAGTCCTCTTTCCACTTTTGTCAACCTGTATTTGTTGTCCATACGCCTTACTCGCCGCGCCGAACCATGTCTTTGAAATTCCTACAATTTCAAATTGGTCTGGACTATATTTATCGAGGAATGTAATAGGTACTCCCATTAAGCCAGCATAATCGCATGGAATATCCGATGTTTTATCTACATTTATTGCATTATAATTATCGTAGCGTAAATATTCTTCTGGGCTATAACGCTTAACAAGGATCATGCGTTCATGTCTTTTTTTAATGTCAAGATTTGTAAACCACATAACGCCGGATACTCGAATCATACCCTCTATATGTTGAGAAGATGCTGCGGTATCTTCGTATGGCGAAGCGAAAAAACCAACATTCCCGGCAAATCCGTTTCCCAACCATATTTCGTTGTTCATCAAATATGGGAAAAAGTCTTTATACGTTATCGCATTTTGATTTCCTATAATAATAAATTTTTTCTTGTGTTCCATCAGCGTTGTTACAAATTCTCTAAACAGAGAAAAGGGTGGATTTGTCACAACAATATCCGATTCGTCAAGCAAGGCTAAACACTCGTTACTGCGGAAGTCGCCGTCTCCATCCAATTCAGTCAATTCATTTTCCCCGGAAACGAAAAGTTCGGCGACGTCTATCATATCAACGCCGCCGTCGCCGGTTTTATCGTATACCTGTGTAACGATGGCCTTATATGGACGCTTATCTCCGTCTGTAATCTTTGCTTCGTTCATGAAGAAAAACGACGTCTGACCATTTTCATCACAATGATATTGTAATTGCTGTCCAACTATAGGGGAAGAAAAATAACAAGTCGCAATTAATTTCTTTAAGCCCAAACGGTTAAAATTAAGGACAAAATATTTGAAAAAATTTGATTCAAATGGGTCGTCGCAATTACAGAAAACTGTTTTTCCTTTAAAATGCTTCCTGTAATGACGCATTTCCTTTTCAATATCAGTTAGCTGTGTGTAAAATTCATCTTTCTTTGCTTTAACAGCCGCTGACAAATTACTGTTTCCCGCCATACTTTTTCACCTTGTCTTCCGATTTCTTTCCATTACGGTCTTTCGCCTCGCGACAACTTATCCGCATAATAATATACCATGAGTCGGATAAAATATCAAGGGTCAAAATTCCTAAAAAATTCAGAAAAAACGCCCGAAAAGAGCTGGAAAGCATTTGCCTTTATCAAAAAATATGCTAAAATAAATGAAATCAGTTTACTTCCTCAACCGACTCACCATAAAATGGAACGGCTTATGTCTGCTAAAAATTATCTCGCAATCGATATGGGCGCATCTTCCGGACGACATGTTCTTGGAAGCCTGAAAGACGAAAAACTGACTCTCAAGGAAACATGGCGTTTTGAAAACGGCGGAATCGACATGGGCGGCGCGCGGTACTGGGATCTTCCCTACCTCTGGAAAAACGTCCTGGCCGGTCTACGCGCAACTGCGGCGGAACTTAATGGTTCAGCGCTTCGCAGCGTCGGCGTGGATACGTGGGGCGTCGATTTCGGAATGCTGGATCAGAACGGCCGTCTCCTCGCCAATCCCGTTACTTATCGAGACAAACGAACGGACGGTTTCCCGGAAGCCGCTTTTTCTACGGTTTCGAGAAGCGATATTTTTGCGCAGACCGGTTTGCAGTTCATGCAATTCAACACGCTTTATCAGCTGGTCGCAATGAAACAAAACGACGACCCGCAACTTGACGTCGGAAAATGTTTTCTGCAAATACCCGACCTGTTCCACTGGCTGTTAAGCGGTAAAAAAGCCAACGAATTCACCAACGCGACAACCACACAGTTCTTCAACCCCATCAAGGGAGACTGGGCGCGGGAACTTCTTGAAACCTTCGGCATTCCCACTCATTTCCTTGGAAAGATTTCTCCTCCGGGAACCAGACTCGGACCTCTTCGCCAATCCGTTCAGGAGTCGACGGGACTCGGACCCGACGTAAACGTCGTCCTTCCCGGCTCGCACGACACGGCAAGCGCCGTAATGGCGGTACCGGCGGAATCAATTCCCGGAAAACAACCGAATTGGGCGTATATTTCGCTCGGAACCTGGGCCTTAATGGGAATCGAATCTCCGCGTCCTATCGTGAATGAAACGATGCTGAAACTGAATTTCACGAACGAAGGCGGCGTAGGGAATACCTGGCGCGTCTTGAAAAACATCACGGGAATGTGGATCCTCCAGGAATGCAAACGAATCTGGAACGCGGAGGGAAAAGATTGGAATTGGGATCGGCTGACGCAAATGTCCGACGCCGCGCCCTCCCTCAAACGATTTATCGACGCGGAAGACGGGAGATTTTTCTCGCCGGACAATATGGTCGAAGAAATCGTCTCCTTCTGCCGGGAAACGGGCCAGAGTATTCCGGAAAATGAAGCGGAAGTCCTGAAATGCGCCGTCGAAAGCATCGCTATGCGCTTTCGCGACGTATTCCGCATGTGCGAAGAAATCAACGGCATGAAAATCGACGCGATTCATATCGTAGGCGGCGGAACCCAAAACCGTCAGCTCTGCCAGATGACCGCCAACGCCACGGGACGAAAAGTCGTTACCGGTCCAATCGAGGCTACCGCGATTGGAAACATCATGATTCAGGCTATCGCCGACGGCGCGGTCAAAGATATCGCCGCGGCGCGAAAAATCATCCGAAACAGTTTTCCTATGGAAACATTCCTCCCGCAAAATACCGCGGCATGGGACGGCGCCTACGATCAATACGCCGCAGTCAAAAAGTCCTGAAAAGCAATTCAAACGTCAAAAAAAGGCCGAAATCCGCGCCTGACAGAAAGAAAAGGAAAATCATGACGCATAAAATCGTGATTCTGGACGGATACGCTCTGAATCCCGGAGATCTGGACTACTCGCCGCTTAAAAAATTCGGCGAGTTGACGGTCTACGAGCGATGTTCGCGCAGTGAAATCCCGCGGCTTGTCAAGGACGCGGATATTGTTCTCGGCAATAAAGCCGTCTTTGGCGAAGAAGAATTCGTCCAGCTCCCCAGGCTGAAATACGTCGGGATTCAGGCGACGGGATTCAACGTGGTGGATATCGCGGCCGCCCGTCGTCACGGAGTAACGGTAACAAACGTTCCGGCATACAGTACGCCGTCCGTAGCGCAGCTAACCTTTGCGCATATCCTGAATTTAACGTTTCATCTTTCCGAACACGCGGGTGAAATTCAAAACGGCGCATGGACGCAAAGTCCTGATTTCACATACTGGAATCATCCGCTCGTAGAATTGGCCGGAAAAACGTTAGGACTGATCGGATTTGGAAATATCGCTAAAAAAACCGCTCAAATCGCCCTGGCAATGGATATGCGCGTTATCGCGGCGCGAAAATCGGGAGGAAACGACGGACTGAACGTTGAAATCGTTTCTGCCGACGAAGTTTTCCGGCAATCGGACGTCGTCAGTCTGCATTGTCCCGCGACGGAAGATACCCTGAAACTCGTAAACGCCCGAACTCTCGCCCTCATGAAACCGACTGCGTTTCTCATTAATACCGCGCGCGGCGTCCTGATCGACGAAACGGCGTTGGCGGAAGCCCTTAATTCTGGAAAACTCGCCGGCGCTGGCCTTGACGTTCTTGCGGAGGAACCC
>CAZWOV010000315.1:0-3927 GCA_964635645.1 uncultured Planctomycetaceae bacterium
TGAATATTTTTTTGAAAAAGCTCCATATTGTTTTTGACGAGATGATGAGGATATTCAAATAGTTGGAGCGGATGACGTTTTTCTATTCGCATGCCGTGCATGAGGCGGTTCATGTCGATAGGCGGGACCTCGGCGCTGGTAAAACGAGGCAGACTCTGAAGAATTTCCAGCAGCTTTGCCGCCGACGTTAACGCGCACGCGACGGCGTTGGTTTCACTGACGAAACCGACGTATTCGTTTTGGGCGACGCGCTCTTGAAAGAATGAAAGCGTCGCGACGTCCGGCACAAGACGCGCATTGATGAAAAGCGCTTTTTCATCGGGAGAATGACGAAGCGAACGCTGAAGCTCGTCGCAGACGGCGGCCAGGCCGAAATGATAGTTCGGTTCCGGATATTCTTTTTTTGAAATTCCTTCCAGATAGGGACGGCAGAGAAAACCAATGGAAGAACATGGAATTTGCGAAACGACGTCGATCATGCGCATGGTTGCGCAGGTAATCGCGAAAGCCGCTCTTCCAAGCGTGATTGGATAGAGTTCCCAGACGGATGGATCTTCAAAAATGATTACTTTCATGTTTTAGGACCATTGAAGCCTTTCTTCATGCATTTTGTTTTTGGTAAAACAGGTATTTTAAAGCGAGTATATCGTATTTTGGGGAAAGAGGCAACGCTAGTTAAGTTCTTTTCATTGAATTTAGCGAAAAAAAGGGCGTTTTTTTGTTTTTTTTGTGAAAAAAATCTCTCCCCCCGGTATGCAAATAAAGAAGCGTATGATAAAATCATGTGAGAAGAAATTTTTGCAGAAAATAAGAAATGATTCCCGGCAGTGAAGGGAATCCTTTTTTAATTTTTAGAATTCAACTTTCAGGCCCCGTTGGAGCGCTGATTTGCGCGGAGTTTCGATATGTCCAAAATCCTCTGTCTTTTTTCAATGGTACTGTCTGTGATCCTCATGGTGGTTTTCATTCTTGATCTGAGTATGAAGACTCCATTTAAAGGGGAAAGTATGGCGTTTGATATTACTTTTCTCGCGGCCGCGCTTGTTCTGGCTGTTTTGAGTTTTCTTACTTTTCGCGAACAGTGATTTCTGCCGAACGGACGTTTGGGATTAATAAAAGGCGGTTGAAAACCGCCTCTGTTTGTTGTTCCGGATTATGCTTCGCCTGAATTCGCGTATTTCATTGCGATTTCATGAATAGCGTAAAGGTCGAGTTTTCCTGTTCCGAGTATTGGAATTGCGTCGATATGGAAATATGCGTCGGGGTCGGGAATCCATAGCGCGGGATATTTCATTTCGATGAGTTTTTCTTTGATTTGCTGCGGCGATAGTTGAAGTTCCGTGAACAAAACGATGATTTTTTCTCCCTTCTTTTCATCCGGAATGGACGTGACGCACAAACGCGGCGCCTCCTCCGCAGAATTTCCAAGCAGTTCGTTCAGTTTTGTCTCGATTCCTTCATGCGGCGCCATTTCGCCGCCGATTTTGGCGAAACGGTTGATTCTTCCCGCGATATAGATAAATCCGTCTTCATCCAGTCGGACGAGGTCTCCCGTTCGAAACCAGCCTTCGTTGTCAATAACTTCCGCCGTTTTTTCCGGATCGTCATAGTATCCCTTCATGACGTAGATTCCGCGAACGTAAAGCATGCCTCTCTCGCCGGGCGCGCACGGTTTGCCTGTATCCAGATCAAGGACTTTAATTTCGACTCCGGGCAGAGGAAATCCAAGGGATTCGTCGTGAGGAAGAGGTTCCTCGTCGGATAGGATTCTTGTCTTCGGCACGTTTGCGGAAAGGACGGGCGACGTTTCGGTAATGCCATATCCTTGAGCGGGTCGGACGCCGAGAGTTTTTTCATATTCATCCATGAGAGTAACGGGACATTTTTCCGCGCCGGAAATAATCAACGAGAATGATTTCAAATCATCCGGTTCCATGCGGCGCAGATACATTCGTAAAAACGTAGGCGTGGCGGGAAGGATTGTCGGTCGATATTTCCTGCATAATTTTGCTATTGGACGCGGTTCAAGCGGCGAAAAATGATAATAGCCGGCCATTCCCAATCCCAGGACAATCCAGATTGTTGCTGTGAAACCGAGCGAGTGGAAAAGCGGCAGCATCCCGAGCATGGAGTCCTGATCCGTCAGGTGGAAATGATCGCGGCACGCTATGACGTTTCCTCCAATATTCCGATGCGACAGCACGACTCCTTTGGGGATTCCCGTGGACCCGGAGGTAAAGAGAATCGCCATTGCGTCGTCCAGATCGATTGAATTCAAATCAAACTTTCGATATAGCGTTCGCAGAGAACGTTTGGCCAACAGGGCGCTGGAGATTTTGTCCCGGAGCGTCAGTTTTTTGACGTAGTCTTCAAGATAAACGACTTTGCATTCCGGATGAAAGTCGAATTTTTCCATGACTTTACGGCTTGTGATCAGATGGCGGATTTGGGCTTTTCGGATGCAGTAATTAAGCGTCTCGTCGTTTAGCGTATAGTTAAGATTTACCGCGACGCGTCGCCCGACCGTAAGCGCGGCGTTCACAAGAATTGCGGGAACGCCCGGCGGAAGGAGGATTCCAACATTTTTTTCGTCGGACGTTAAGACGTATTTTTCCAAAAGGCGTTTCAGGACCAGAAGGCGAACCAGGGCCTGGGAGCCGGTTAGTTCCGCGCCGGTTGAGTCTGCAAGCGCCAGGCGGTTGGCGCGGCTGGTTTTCCATTGGCGAAGTACCGCTCGGGCCGGCGTCCAGTCGTAGTTAAAGTTATCTTTTGTGATTTTGGTCTTGGTTGCGTCCATCTGGAATTCCGTTTCAGTAAAACACGTTCTAAATAAGGAACGAAAACAGGGAGTACGGAAAATAAAATCTTCAATTTGGGACTAATTTTAACAGATTCATCGGAAAAAAAATAGGAGGGGTGAACCGTTAATGAAAATTTTTTTGTTAAATTTATGTTAATTTTGAATTTTTTTAAGGAATGGGAAAGGATTTAAGAATAGTTTTTATGAAATTTCAATATTAATATTGACTTTTTTTTCTCAAAAGATTAAGTTGACGAATTATGTTATTTTGCCCGGAACAAAAATTTATTTACAGGAATTTTTATGAAAAAGAAACAATGGTCTGAATCTTTGCTGAATCATAAAACGTCTGCGTTTTTGACCGCGGCGTTTTTGTTAGGAATCGTTACGGTTAGCGAAGCGCAGATTCGCGCTCCGCGTCCCGGAGTGTTTCGGCGTCCTGGAAAGGTTGTTCCGGTTTCCGTTCAGCCCGCGCCGGTTCAGACGCCTTTACGCCCGTCGGACGACGCGGCCAAACATGATTCGCCTGTTGCTCAGAAACCCGCGGAACCTCTGAAAGTTTCCGAGAAAGATTCGGCCTCCAAAATGGATTCCGGAGAAGCGGTGAAAATGTTGGCTCCGGCGGAAAAAACAGAGAAAAAGTCCGTCGTGCGTCAAGACTCCGACATTCTCTCCGAGAAAGAATTGCTTAACGAAGCCGTAGACGAGGTTTTGGAAAAATCGGATAATCCTGAAGAATTGGCGCCGGTTCTTCGGAAGGTTGAGTCCGACCAGATTCAGAAAGCCGTTGACGAGGCAATCAAAGAAACGGAAGAGGACCAAAAGAACGAAACGATTAATGGAATCGTTGAGGAATCTTTGACGGAAGTAGACGAAGACGCGATTGAGGATTCGGTCAATCAGGTTCTGGAGGATTCGGTTCAATTTAATCAGGAGGTAAATCCGGATAATTCGGCGAATAAAAACGAGGAATTGGAAGACATTCTTCCGGGTTCAGTCGAACAGGTTTTAAACGAGGCGGAATTACGGAGAAAGGCGAATACCGAGGCTCCCGCGAACTTAAATTCCGAACCCGCCGCGGAAGCAACCTTGGAATCCGAACCCGAACCCGCCGCGGAAGCAACCTT
>CAZWOV010000316.1:0-3917 GCA_964635645.1 uncultured Planctomycetaceae bacterium
GTTAAATACTTTCCGACTCTTTTCTTCCGCAATTTTATCTGCGTCTTCTTTCAAACCGAAAACTTTTTTATCTTTATAAGGATTTTTCTCTACGTCTTGCCGAGTCGGAACCGAAACCATTGAATCCAATCCGCATTCAGACGACGATACTGGAGGAATCGGAGAATAAACCGGTTCCTCCGATGTTTTTCCGCCAAACCAGCAAAACGGCCAAACCGCATTCTGAACAATCGAATCGCGCCGACGCTCTTTCTTTTTATTAAAGCTTAACGAGCTTGACGAATGTACCGCATTTTTTTCTTGAAAATTTAAAGAGTTATTTCCAGATTTTATTTCCGGTTTATTTCCATACGAGATAGAATGAGAACTGGAATAAGCTCTTTCTGCATTTAAATACGCGCCTACATTTTCTCCAAATTCTTCATCTTCACATATTTTAGAAGTATTCCACTCTACCATTTTCGTTCCAGAGCTTAAATCGCTACGGCTAAAATCATTTGTATCGATTGTTTGGATTTTATGCCGGAAGCGCGAATTGTAAAATAAAGAAATATTAAACACCGATTCATCAAGTAGAAAACTTACTGCAAGCCATATGATAAACATTGAAGCTGCAACAACAAACATTCGTATGGCGACAGTCATGAATTTATTCCTTAATCCTGAGAAACGAGTAACATACTCAAACTAATCCATATTAAGTTTAACACATTATATTGATAATGTCCAATTTGAAATTGAAAATTTTATATTGTTTTCAATTTCAAATAGAAATGTTAAACATTTATGGAAACTGGAGTAAATACGTAAATTTCCTCGAAGGAAACGCAAACAGGGTTAAATTCATCACAATCCACACAATTTAATTTATCTCCAACGTTTTGAATGACTTTTTTGAAAAAATTCAAACAAGACGCTTGAAATATTTTGGATTGTATGATATAGTAAAGATAAGCAAGTTACATGTTTTGCAAATTTTTGGCAGAGCCTTGAATTTCGGCTAAAGACATAAAAGCCAAAAGACGATAAAGATGAAAAGTTTGGACAATTTTGAAAGTCCAGGCAATTTCACAACCCGTTTTATTCGAAAACATCCACTGAAAGTGATAAATTTTTGAAAAAAATGGGAAAATAGTTAAAAATTTTGCCCGGGAGAGGATTGACAAAATTGATTTTTTGGGCAAAATATATGAAAGGAATAAAAGAGCAAGTTAAAATTCACCAACAGGGCTGGAAGTTATTTTAATTTGCGATTTAAAAAAGACGGTTTGTGGTATAACTGTCATTTTTGTCCCAAAGGACACAATGGTATCTCAAAGTTTAAACGGAGGATATTTTTATGAAACGTATCGTTTCTCTGATGGCTGTCGCCGTCCTGTTCGCCAGTGTTTCCGCTGCTAACGCTGGTTTCTTCAAAAAATGCGCTCCCGCCTGCGCTCCGGCCTGTGAAGCTCCCGCTTGCGAAGCCCCGGCTTGCGAAGCCGCTGAAACTCCCGCTTGCGAAGCTCCGGCCTGCGAAGCCGCTTGCGCTCCCAAATGCGTCAAAAAAGCTTGCTGCCTGAAAAAAGCTTTCGCCAAAAAATGCGCCAAAAAAGCCTGCAAACCCGCTTGCGAAGCTCCGGCTTGCGAAGCCGCTGAAACTCCCGCTTGCGAAGCTCCGGCCTGCGAAGCCGCTTGCGCTCCCAAATGCGTCAAAAAAGCTTGCGTGAAAAAAATCCGTTTCTGCAAAAAAGCTTGCAAAAAAGCCTGCGCTCCCGCTTGCGAAGCCCCGGCTTGCGAAGCTCCTGCTTGCTGATTTTGAATGTTGAAAATTACCAGATACGCCGGGATCTTAACGATCCCGGTCTGGGAAATGCCCTGTTTCATTCAGCTGGTTTTGCCAGCTTTATTTTTTTCTTGCTTTCTTTTACTCAACGTCCCGCGTCTCGATTTTCAACGCTCCGCAGTGATTTCAGAACGTCTTTTTCTATTTTTTCTTAAAAATTCTAATAATATATCGGACAGGTACTTGATTTTATTCGCAAATCTGGTATAATTCTTTCTTTATAGACAAGTAAGACTTTACGTGGGGTGGTTTCTCATCCCGTTAATTTCATAATTTTGTTAGGAATATCAGTATGCCGACAATCAATCAATTAGTTCGCAAGAACCGCGTTATGCCGCGCAAGTTCAGCAAAAGCCCGGTACTCGAGAAGAATCCGCAGAAACGCGGCGTTTGCCTTCAGGTTCGTACCATGACCCCGAAAAAGCCGAACTCCGCTCTTCGTAAGATTACGCGCGTTCGTCTTTCCAACGGTAAAGAAGTCACCGTTTACATTCCCGGCGAAGGCCACAACCTTCAGGAACACTCCATCGTGCTCGTGCGCGGCGGACGTATTCGCGACCTCCCGGGCGTTCGTTACCAGGTTATTCGCGGTACGCTTGACGCTCAGGGCGTGAAAAATCGCCGTCAGGCCCGCAGCCGTTACGGCGCAAAGAAAAATCAGCCTGCCGCGAAGAAACGCTAAGGTTTTCCCTGTACTCCTGTAATCTTGAAAGGGGACGGCTGTGAGTAATTGAGCCTTGCGCAGTTGACATAGGGTCTGCTGCATGCTCTGTGAACAGATGGAAGCGGTCGTCGGTATGTGTCAGAAAACAGGATTTTAGCGGCAGGGAGTGCGGACCGCATACTTCCGCTCTCTGCCATCCGGTCGGGGAATTTCCCGAGGATTTCATTAAACACAACTTATTTTTTATTAAGAGGATAAAATGGGTCGCATTACTGCAAGTCGCAAGCAGCTCGTTGGAGATCCGGTTTACGGTTCCCTTCTCGCCAGTAAATTCATCAACTGCCTCATGTACGACGGCAAAAAAAGCGTTGCTCAGGAAGTTTTCTACGGCGCGTTGGCTGAAATTGAAAAGAAAATTACCGACAAACCCGGTATTGAAGTTTTCACCCAGGCTCTTGAAAACGTGAAACCGACCATTGAAGTTCGTTCCAAACGAGTCGGCGGTTCTTCCTATCAGGTCCCGATGCAGGTTAACCGCGTTCGCCAGCAGTCGCTGGCTATTCGCTGGATTCTGAACGCTGTTCGCAGCAAAAAAGGTCTTCCGATCTCCAAAAAATTGGCCGACGAACTTGTCGCCGCCTACAATAAAGAAGGCACGGCCTACAAAAAACGCGAAGACGTTCACCGCATGGCCGAAGCCAACAAAGCTTTCGCCCACTTCGCGTGGTGAGAAAAAACGCTTTGTCAGAACGGCGCCTGATTTCTCGACGCTGTGAATTTTGAAATTAACCCCTTGGAGAAATTCTTCAAGGGGTATTAAAATATCCAAATCGTCTGAAAAAATCTTTTACGCCTCTTGACGTCTGAAATTCAAGAAGTATAATAAATTGCAAAGAGTTTTTATTTTGCCCCCCTTCTTTCTGGAGTCCGTCATGAAATTTTTGTTTTCACGCCGTAATTTTCTAGGGTCGTTATCCCTGTTTTTTTCTGGAGCCTTTTTTCGTACGCAGGTCTTTGGAGCGGACAAATCGCAGTCGGCGCAGGAAACTGCAAACGTTCTTCTGCCTGAAGGCTGGCTGAAGGAATGGGAATCGCCGAGCAATAATAATCGTCCGTTTCAGATTATTCACGGCGGAATGGCGCCGAACCAGATTGAAAACCAGCTGCGTTTTCTGAAGGAGCAGTGCGGATTGGGCGGTATTGTCTGCAACGTTCAAAGTCACGAATATCTTTGTTCCGAAGCGGGTTGGGAAAAATTCATCAAAATCGTTTCCCTGGCGAAAGACTTTGGTCTTCGCGTCTGGATTTACGACGAAGACGGTTATCCCAGTCCGGCGGCGGGCGGAGTCGTGCTTAAGGACCATCCGGAATTCGAGGCCCAGGAACTGGTCTACGATTCGGAAAACGAGAAAGAACCGTTCAGCGTTC
>CAZWOV010000317.1:0-1618 GCA_964635645.1 uncultured Planctomycetaceae bacterium
TGGCAACGAATCGCCCGGAAAGCGCAAACTCCGCGCGAATAAGACTCCCGATATCGCGCTGCGGATTTTCCTGAAGCAACGCCGTCAGCTTCTGATCCGTCGTTCCGGGAACAAAAGCTATTTTCAAAACGTCTCCCGGCAAAAAATCCCGGCTGAAATCAAGTATTCCAGGCCCGGAAAGTCCGCGATGCGTCAAAAGAACGTCGCCGGTATGCCGCGCGACCTTTTTTCCGGAACGCCAGAGAACAACTTCAACATTCTGAAAAGAAATTCCGGCGCAGGAAGCTAAATCATACCCGGCAATCGTCACGGGAACCAACGCCGGACGGAGCGGAACCAAAGCAAGCCCAAGCTGCCGGGCAAAAAGCTCGCCGTCGCCCGTCGAACCGGTAGCCGGAAACGATTTACCTCCAACGGCAACAATCAACGTTCGCGATCGAAAACATTTTCCCGTCTCCGTACGCGCCAGAAAATTTTCATCGTCCGTCTTTTCAATAGAAACGACCGCCGCGCCGCGCCGAATTTCCACGTGAAATTTCGAGCATAACCGCAGAAAAAGTTCCAACGCGTCCCGAGAACGTTCGCTTTTGGGAAAAATTTTGCCGTCGTTAAGCCGAACGCAGGGAAGCCCGTTTTTTTGCAGAAAATTCAAAAGGTCCAAATTCGTAAAATTCAGAAGCGCCGGTTTGACAAAACGTTCCTTTTCCTTTTGTCCATAACGCGAAAAAAAATCCTGAATATTCCCGGCATGAGTCAGATTGCACCGTCCGGAACCCGCAATAAGCAATTTTCTGCCGGGAATCGGCATTTTCTCCAAAATCAGAATTTTTCTCTGATTTTCAATCGAAAATCCGGCGGCGCTCATGGCCGCCAACAAACCAGCGGGACCGCCGCCAATAATCAGAACGTCCAAAATATCTTCGGACGTCGGCGATTTTCGACGCGTAGAAAATATCGCGTCGGCAACGCCCGAGAAAGACTCCTCTTTACGTCTTGCGGAAGAAACGTTTGCCGCAGTTCTCTTACCCCTATCGTCTCCAGACCTCCGCTCGACGTTCTCTAATTCGTTCAATCCAGTTCCTTCAATTTCCTGCGTAAAGTCGGACACGGCGCCCGTTCCGCCGTTCACAAAATCTTCCATGGAATCCCTCGCGCCTCAAACGGTTCGGTAAAAATAGCGCGGCTACGTTCTTCAAGAAACTCCGGCGCGTATTCTTTTCCAACCAGACGATACTTCACGCCGGCCGTCAGATGATACGGCAAAATCTCTACTCGGACCAGCGTCGAACACCCTTCGGAAATTTGCGCAAACCGAACGGCGTCTTCCAGCGAATCGTTTACTTCAGGAATGAGCGGAATACGGAAGATAAAAGGTTTTCCAGAGGATTTGAGCCATTCCGCATTTCGCATTATCTGCGAAAGATCTCCCCCCGTGAATCGCCGAAAAGCAACCGCGTCCGTTAATTTCAAATCCTGAAAAACAAAATCCGCAAACTCAAGTCCCCGTTGATAATCTTTGCTCGAAACCGCCCCGGAAGTTTCCACTGCGGAAGAAATTCCGTGAGTACGCAACTTTTCCATGGTTTCCCGCGCGAATTCAGCCTGGGCCAAAGGCTCC
>CAZWOV010000317.1:1628-3914 GCA_964635645.1 uncultured Planctomycetaceae bacterium
CTTTTCCACAAGCTGATCCGAATTCATCGAAAAACCGCAGATACGCCGAGCGCCCGTTGGACAGTTTTGTGCGCAGGAACCGCAAAGGACGCATTTTTCAGGCCTCCAAAACGCTTCTTGACGCGTCTCCGCCGTAGGAGAAATTTCGTTAGAGAACGACGCGCTCCGCTGAACTGATTCGTCTTGCGGAATCAGACTCGGGCATTTTTTGCGACAATTCCCACATCCGACGCACCTCGACGCATTAAAAAGAATTTCCCTCTGAAACGAGAGACCTTCGGGATTATGGCACCATTTGCAACGCAACGGACATCCCTTCAGAAACACCGTCGTCCGAATTCCACTTCCGTCAAAGATCGAAAATTCACGAATTTCAAAAAGAATTCCGCTCCGCGCCATCTGCTTAATCGTTTCCGCTCTCCGTACCCTAAAATCTTAATGTTCAATGCCGCCAAACTCAAATTCAGAATCTCAAATTCAGTTTGAAACTTAAATTCAGTCCCCAAACAAAAAATTAATCTGAAATCTCAAATTCCAGTCTGAAACGCACTTCCCTCAACGTCAAAAGCAATCTCCAACGCAGAAATTCCGCGCCCAAAGATGCGCTTAACGCCGTCTTTCATCAAAATCCAATTCAGAAAATCCGACGAGGGCCGCTCGTTAACCGACGGCCCCGCCCCTTAACTGGAATTCATGTTTGCGACAGTAACTTTTCCTGAACTTTAATTTCAGGCGAATTTACTTCTGCCGACAGAGAATTTCAAAATCCGGCGCAACCTCTTTGAGATTCGGAGTCGTATCAAGATCAATCTTACGCGTCGCAAATCTCATGAGATCAAAAATAATCGCTTTCATCCAGTCGGTTTCCCACGTCGAATTATTGTGCGCGAGCGTAGTGTAAGCCACGCGCCCCTTCCCCTCCATACGAATCCAGGCGCACGGGAACGGCGGACGATCATAGCACTTGTTTCCGCCTTGAACGTTCATGCCTTCCGTTTCCTGAAGCATTAAGACGTGCATGTCGGGATTCAGATTGCGCAGCGCGTACCATTCTTCATGAACGCGCGGAATCGCGGACACGGACGGAAGTTCGCCCGGCTTGAGAATACGAAGAGCGGTCTCCTGCTGGGAACCATGAACGATAAACTCGCCGCCAATCATCTTCGTGTACTCGTTACGTTTTTCAATCGGAGCGTTTTCAAACTGACTCGGCGCGCCGGATTTATTCGTATCGGACGCATTATGAAAACCAAGAACTCCGGCTCCGTTACGAATTGCCGCAAAGAAATTTCTCAATCCCTCTTCGCTCATCGGAAAAGCGTTCGGTCCATCTTTGCCGCCCGCGCCGGTCAGACTTCCGCAACAATTAAGCAAAAATGCGTCGTATTGACTCAAATCTCCGTCAAAAACGCGTCCGTCCTTCGTGCAGACGACTTCGTAACCAATTTTTTGAGCAACTTCGGTAAGAACTTTACCGCCGACGCTCATACCGGTTTCGGGATCGATTATCGTTGAGGGATGAATAAAACCGTTGGAACGTTCAAAATAGAGTAATTTCTTTTTGCCGCCGTTCGCACAATCGTCGGCAAACGCGGTTTTCAACGGAATATTCGCGGACAGGCACAACGCGGAAGCAAGGGAAACAGTCAGAAATTCACGTCGTTTCATAAATTAAATCTCCTGAATAAACGGCAGGAACCGCGCGTCAAATCGCGGTTTCAAATACAAAAACAAATCTCAGCATCATTTATTTTACCCGATTAAATCATTTCGTCAAGCGTTCTGAATAAAAAAATGCTGGAACAGGTAAAAAATTCCCCAAACATTCTTTTTTTACCTCATTTCTATTTCCATAATTTTATTTACGGCGTTCCCCCAGAAAACAGCGGGCGCGTTTCATAATCGACAATCAGCCATTCCCCCGCGTTAAACTCCTCGAAAGTAAGCGTTACGACGCCCGACCAGCGTTCAGCGGGAAGCGCTCCGCCTTTGCTCCGAAAACGCGCTCCGGCCAAAAAAACGGCGCGAATCGAAGGAGGAGAAGTGAATTCGTTCATTTCCAGTTCAATCCGGTTCGCAGACGCATGACAAAATTCAACCTGCGAGAAAATCAGGTCGGCTTTCGGTTTCACCCTGGCGGCAAGACGCGGCTCAAGATGAGAAAACAAAACCGATTTCTGATTTGTTTCGACTGCCGCCGCGCACTCCGCAATCGTGCGCAACACCCTCTCCTTCGGGGAAAAAATCAGATAATCCGCCAGGATCAACCCTACCGCGCACAAAATA
>CAZWOV010000318.1:0-3911 GCA_964635645.1 uncultured Planctomycetaceae bacterium
CGAAATATCAGCCGGACAGGGTCTGAATAAGAGAAATCCGCGGCAGGAAGAGCGCGATGACGATAAAGCCTACCATACCGCCAAGCCCAATGATGATGAGCGGTTCCATCAAACTCATGAGACTGTCGGTAAGCACGGCGACTTCTTCGTCAAAAACGTCCGCCACTTTGTAGAGCATTTTGTCCAGTTCGCCCGTTTCTTCGCCGACGTCCACCATGTTGATGACCATGTCGTCCAGGACGCGCTGTTTCATCTTCACCATGTACCAGAGGATTCCAACCGGGCCGCCGATAAAGAACGCCCACCAGAAGACGGCCATAATATGAAAAGGAGGAGTGCAGTTCTGCTTCATAGGAATCGCGATGGATTCGCCTTCTTTAATCGCGGAAAGGATTTTGTCGAACAGGTTTTCAAAGACGGCGTTTCCGGCCGTTTCGCGGGTAATGGTAAAGGCTTCGATAATCGGCACGCCGGAAGAGACGAGCGTTCCCAGAGTACGCATGGTGCGGGCGACAATATTTTTTTCAACCAGCTGTCCGAAGATAGGCATCTTGATCGTGAACAAATCCCAACCGACTTTACCGGCTTTGAATTTGCAGACGGTTTTCACGAACATGACGATAGAAAAAGGAATTCCAGGAATCGCCCACCAGTAAACTTTAATCCCCTCGGCCATTGCGATAAGCAACTGGGTCATGGCCGGCAGTTCCGTACCGAAATCTTCAAAGATTTTCTGGAAAGAGGGGACGATCATGAGCATGATGAAAATCAGGATGGCGATTGCGAACCCGATGACGGCGATAGGATATGTCAAAGCGCCTTTAATTTTTCGTTTAAGAGCTTCGCTTTTTTCCTGAAAGTCGGCCAGACGCTGGAGAATAATCTCCAGGGCGCCGCCGGCCTCGCCGGCTTTAATCATGTTCACATAAAGACGATTGAACGCTTTAGGGCACTTCGCCATTGCTTCCGAGAGCGTTTGACCGCTTTCGATTTCGTCGCAGACGTCAATCAGGGCGTTCTTTAATGCGCCAGGCTTTGACTGTTCCTGAAGGATTTTGAGACTTCTGAGAATAGGCAGACCAGCGTCCTGCAAAATGGAAAGCTGACGGGTGAAAGTACAAAGTATTTTCGTCTTAACTTTCCCCATGGCAAATGATTTTCCACGTTTTGAGGCGGACTTCGCGACGGCGGCTTTTCTGTCTTTTTTAACCGCAATCTTGGTCACGAAGTACCCCATTTGCCGAATAGTAGCCTGTGCTTCTTCCTCGTTCAGCGCATCAATGACGTCCTTAATCTCCTTACCGGAGGAGTCCATCGCTTCAAATTGATACGTAGGCATGGCGTTTTCCTTGTGTATATTAAAAAGTTAAAAAACTGACGTAGTGGAATTATTCTGCAACCGTTTCGCGCACGACTTCTTCCAAAGTGGTTTCTCCGGCAAACACTTTTCTCATACCGGACTTTCGCAGCGGAGTCAAACCTCCCTGAAGAGCCGCGTCGCGCAATTTTTCAGTAGAACAACCGGAGTTAATCATATCGCGGAGACGGTCGTTCAAAATCAAAAGCTCGTGAAGACCGGTTCTTCCTTTAAGTCCCGTATTATTGCAGACGGGACAGCCGCGGCCGCGATAGAATTTCTTACCCATGACGTCGTCCGGAGTCATGTCCATATCGGCAAGCAGACCGGTATTCGGCATGGTTTCTTCCTTGCATTCGGTACAGATACGGCGCACAAGACGCTGAGCGAGAACCGCTTCCAGCGTGGCGGTAATGAGGAAGGGAGGAATGCCCATATCGCGCAAACGCGTGATAGTGCTCGGCGCGTCGTTGGTGTGAAGCGTGCTGAAAACCATGTGCCCGGTCAGGGCGGCCTGAATTGCAATTTCAGCCGTTTCAAGGTCGCGGATCTCTCCAACCAGAATACGGTCGGGGTCCTGTCGCAGAATCGAACGAAGACACTGCGCAAACGTATTTCCAATACTGGAATCGATCGGAATCTGAACGATTCCGTCAATATCGTACTCGACGGGGTCCTCGGTCGTGATGAGTTTTTCCTCAATCGTATTCATCTCGGAGAGCGCGGCGTAAAGCGTCGTCGTCTTTCCGGACCCCGTCGGTCCGGTAACGAGAACAATACCGTTAGGCCGGCGCATTACCGTACGGAAGTTGCCGAGAATTTCCTGGTCCATACCAATTTTGTCCAGGTCAAGCATAACGACGGAACGGTCGAGAACTCGCATGACGACGCTTTCGCCAAACAGAGTCGGAAGGACGCTGACGCGAAGGTCAACCGGATGACCGCCGACGGAAAGCTCAATACGTCCGTCCTGGGGAAGACGCCGTTCCGCAATATCCAGGTTCGCCATGACCTTCACGCGGGTAGTAATGGCAAAAGCCAGATGTTTCGGCGGAGGAACCAGTTCATAGAGCTGGCCGTCGGCGCGAATACGGATTTTGAATTCATTTTCAAAAGGTTCAAGGTGAATGTCGGAGGCGCGGTCGCGAATCGCCATAAGAATGACCATGTTCAGGAGCTTACGGACCGGAGCGGAGTCCGCCATCGCTTCAAGACCGGTCAGGTCAATCGCGTTGTTGTCCACGTCCGCCTGTTTCGCCAGGTCGTTCAGACTGTCGTCGGATTCAAGCTCTTCCAGGAGCTTTTCAACGCTTTCCGTGCCTTCCGTGTAGTATTTCTCAAGATATTTATTGACTTCCGCGTCGGTAGCAACCATTGGAATAATCGTGTATCCCAGAAAGTTGCGCAATTCGTCGCAGATATACAGATTCTGCGGCTGACTCATGGCGATAGTCAACTCGTTGGAATTCGAATCCAGCGCGAGGGGAATCACTTTGTAGTTCTGCGCCATATCCTCCGTCATGAGAGAAATGACTTTCGCATCGAAAGGATAGGTAGCAAGAACCACCGTATCCATTCCCAGCTGCTTCCCAAGAGCCTGAGCGAGCTGGTCGTCGTTAATCAACCCCATCTCGATGGCGATCTGTCCGAGCAGAACGCCGGGTTTGCTCTGTTTTTGTTCACGAAGTTGACCAAGCTGCTCCTCGGAGATCAACTTCATATCGACCATTACCTGCCCCAAACCGCGTAACGCCATGAATATTTACCCTTAATTGCAGTGTATCTGATTGTTTAATTCCGCCTGGTTCCGAATCTGTTTAAAAAGAAAACGGATTCCCGCCGCCCCGCGCGGCCGAACGTTCATGCTCCCAAACGCCCGACCGTGGACGTTTTACCTGTTTTTATTTAAGAAAAGGCGTTTTCCCGATCGTTTCCGGTAAAGAAAAAGCCTTTCTCGAACGTATCCTCAATCGTTATCGATAAGTTTTCCCGATTTATATTCGGCAACGCGCTTCATGAGGTCCTCCGTACTGTTGGCCTTTCCAAGCGCGTCTTCCAAAGTCACGATTCCATCTCTCCAAAGCTTGAAGAGGTGATCGTCGAGCAACTGCATTCCGCGCTTCGCGCCAGTCTGAATCACGGAGGTAATTCGGAAGATTTTGTTTTCACGAATCAGGTTAGCCGTAGCGGAATCGACGACGAGCATTTCGTACGCGGCAACGCGCCCGCCGCCGATACGCGGAAGGAGCGTCTGGCAAAGCACGCCGAGAATGGAGGTAGCCAGCTGCGTTCGGATCTGGTCCTGCTGAGTATTTGGAAAAACGTCGATAATACGGTTAATCGTACCGGCCGCGGAACTGGTGTGAAGGGTACCGAACACGACGTGACCGGTTTCGGCGGCGGTAATAGCCGTTTCGATCGTTTCAAGGTCTCGCATTTCTCCGACGAGGATAACGTCCGGGTCCTGACGCAGAGCGCGGCGGATCGCTTCCGCGAAAGTGGGAACGTCCACGCCGATTTCACGCTGGTTAATCGTGCTTTTAATGTTCGGATG
>CAZWOV010000319.1:0-3896 GCA_964635645.1 uncultured Planctomycetaceae bacterium
AGATTTTCCTGGAAGCTCTCGCGTGCCGCAACGGTTGCGTAAGCGGTCCGGTTATGGGAGCGGGCTCGGCGTCGGCGGATGTGGTTTCCGTTACGGATCGGATGAGCGCGCGGCGTTCAAGTCTGGGGCGTCCCGTGCCGGTCGATATACGCAGAACGTACGCGCCGCAGACGATGGAATTTGCGAAACCGACGGAGGATGAGATTCGAAAAGCGCTCATGAGCGTTGGAAAATACGGACGCGAGGACGAGGTGAATTGCGGGGCGTGCGGCTACGATTCATGCCGGGAGTTTGCGAAAGCTCTTCTTTCAGGAAAAGCGGAGGCTCCGATGTGCCATACGTATCTGAGAAAGAATTTTGAGCGGACGAGCAACGCGCTGATTCGGTATATTCCCGCGGGAGTGGTTTTGGTGAACGAGTTGCTCCAGGTCGTGGAGTGCAATCGGCATTTTGCCGAGCTTCTGGACGACGGAACGCTGGAGATTTTCAATACGCTCGGCAATCTTGACTCCATTCCAATCAGTAATCTTCTGCCGTTTTGGGATCTCTTTGAGAGCGTATTGGAGAACGGCGGCGAGATAGAGAAATTCAATCAGCCCCTTGGCAAGAAGATAGTGAACGTGAGCGTTTTCTCCATAGCTCCGGGAAAGACGGCCGGCGCCGTTATTCAGGATGTTACGAAAACGGAACTTCAGCGCGAACAGATCGCGGCGAAAGCGAAGGAAATCATACGGAAAAACGTACTGACGGTCCAGCAGGTTGCGCGTCTTTTCGGCGAACATATCGCGGAGACGGAGATTCTTCTGGAGGAAATCGCCGGAACGTATTTCGGCAAACGGGAGGAATGAGCGATGGCGGCAGGGGATCTTTTTGTTGAAATGGAGTGTCGGCAATTCACGAAGAGCGGCCAGAATGCGTGCGGAGACGACTACCAGCTTTTGACGCTTGAGAATGAAAATCGAAGCATCGCGGTCCTTTCCGACGGTCTTGGAAGCGGGATTAAGGCGCATATTCTTGCGAATATGACGACGACCATGGGACTCCATTTTCTTAAGTCCAACGTGGATATTCTGCGTTCCGTCGAGACGATTATGGATACGCTTCCTATTTGCGAGGTGCGTAAAATCAGTTATGCGACATTCTCCATGGCGGATCTTCGGCTCGGAGGAATTACGAGAATTATCGAGATGGGAAATCCGCAGTATATTCAGCTGCGCGGAACGGTTGAAGTGCCGGCGATGAAGCATTCGCGGATTGTTTCCCAACGTTGGCCGGACCGCGAGGTCGATTGTTACGAGACGCGGATGGAGCCGGGCGATCGCCTTATTCTCTGTTCGGACGGAGTCACGCAGGCCGGGCTGGGTCAGAAGAAATTTAAATTTGGTTGGCGGCGCAGCGGCGAGCTGGAATTTGTTCAGCGTATGGTCGCGCGCGATCCGGAAATTTCGGCTAAAGATCTGGCGTATTCCGTTGCGTTTCAGGCTCTTTCCATTACGCCTGGAAAATGTCTGGACGATATCAGCTGTCTGGTCATTTATCTTCGTCGGCCTCGAATTCTTCGGATTCTCACAGGCCCGCCGTTCCATAAAGAGCATGATCGTGAATTTGCGCTGCTTGGTTCCGGCGGCGCGAACGACGTGGTTGTCTGCGGCGGTACGACGGCGTCGATTCTGGAACGCGAGCTGAAGAAAAAGACGGAGATAGATCTTCATCTTGTCAAGGCGAGCGGCGATCTTCCGCCGCCTGGAAATATGCCGGGAGTGGGACTCGTGACGGAGGGGATTCTTACTCTTTCGCGCGTCTGTTCGTTGCTTGAGTCCGGTCAGACGGAAACGGCTCCGATGGCGGCGCGGGCAATCATTAATCGGATAAACGAAAACGACGTTATTGAGTTTATCGTTGGAACGAAAGTCAACGAAGCGCACCAGGATCCGAATCTTCCGATGGAATTGGAACTTCGGCGAAACATTGTGAAGCGTCTGACTTCCGTTCTGGAAACGCAGTATCGTAAAAAGGTTGTCGTGAAATACTTTTAACGAATTTTATCTGGAAATCGCGCCGTGTTCCTGATTTTTCAATGATAGAACTGCCGTTGCGGTTTCCGGAAAAAATAATTTTCTTCCGGAGTTTTCAATTTCGGAAAACTTAAAATTTCGGTAGGTTTACCGAATGAACTTTTCAATCTGATCAAATTTTAGAATTATTTTTGACCCTGATTCCGCGGCGCCGTTTTGTGTCGCGGCGCTTGAAAATCAAAGGAGAGTGAAATCATGGAAAAGATCCATCTTGAGATCTGTTGCGGAACGACCTGCTTCATGTTAGGGGCGGATAAACTGATGCGCATGGAAACGCTGCTTCCCGAAGAGTTTCGAGAACGGGTTGAAGTGACGGGCGTACCGTGTTTGAACGTTTGCGTCGAGGAAAGTATTTGCCGCGCTCCATTTGTTCGAATTAATGGCGTTCCGCACGCGCAGGCGACGGTGGAGTCCGTTTTTGAGGAGATTCGGAAAATTGTTGAGAAAGAGGAGGTCGGTCAATGATCAGCGGCGCTGAATATATGAGACGCGAGCTGATGATTCGGCTTGTGCGTCTTTTTGACCAGGGAAAGCTTGACGAGGAGCTTGATCGGGTTCCCGTTCGCGTGCGGCCGAAGGATGGAGAATCCAGCAGATGCTGCGTCTATCACGACCGGGCGGTTCTGAAGTATCGGCTCATGGCGCTTTTGGGGATGAGTTGCGAGGACGAAATGGACGAGGCGAAAACTCTTTCCGCGTATTTTGAAGAAGCTGATGCGCGTGAAAAAACGCAGGCGACTCCGCCGCTGACCGTGTGTACCGCGGGTTGTTCCGGCTGTCCGGACAATTCGTACGTCGTGACGGGCAACTGCCGCGGATGTTTTGCCAGGCCGTGCGTTTTCAACTGTCCCAAAAATGCGATTTCGGTAGTGAATCAGGTTTCTCAAATTGATTATTCAAAGTGCGTTAAGTGCGGGAAATGCATGAACGTCTGTCCGTTCCACGCGATAGTGAAAACGACGGTTCCGTGCGAGGACGCCTGTCCGGTGGGAGCGATTCGGAAAAACGAGCATGGCCGCGCGGAAATAGACTTTAAAAAATGCATTTTTTGCGGCAAATGCTTCCGCGCCTGTCCGTTCAGCGCGATTATGGAGCGATCCCAGATTCTTGACGTCCTGAATGTTCTGAAGCGGAAACCGAGGCGAGTCGCGGCCGTCGTCGCGCCGTCGGCTTATTCCCAGTTTCCCGGCACGATTGAACAGCTTTTTACCGCAATAAGCAAGCTGGGATTTGACGAAGTGATGGAGGCGGCTCTTGGCGCGGAGCTGACCTCTGCGAATGAAGCGAATGAATTTATGGAGAAAATGGCGGAAGGTCAATCGCTTATGACGACTTCCTGCTGCCCGGCGTACGTTGAGCTTGTGAAAAGACATTTTCCCAAGTTCCTGCAATATGTTTCCCATACGCCGAGTCCGATGAAGTACGCGGCGCAGCTTGTTCGCGAAAAGGATCCGGACGCGATTGTCGTCTTTATTGGACCGTGTATCGCGAAACGTCACGAGGCGGCGGAGAGCGGTCTGGTGGATTATGTTCTGACTTTCGAGGAACTCGGCTCCATGATGGCCGGCCGACAGATCGACGTGATTTCGCAGGAACCCTGGACGCTTCTGACTCCGGCGGGAGAGAATGCGAGGAATTTTGCAAAAAGCTGCGGCGTTACCGAGTCTGTGCTTGCGGACATGACCCGTTCGACGTTTCCTGAAGGAAACGGCGACGGGACGGATAGCGCAAAGAGCGCGGAAGAGACTTCGGATAAAGCGCCGTTTGAGTTGAAAGCGAAATTTATCGACGGCATTGACAGAAAGACGCTTGGTCAGCTTC
>CAZWOV010000320.1:0-3883 GCA_964635645.1 uncultured Planctomycetaceae bacterium
AATATTCGAGTTTGAGCAGATGCACGCCGACCATATCACGCCTTGGTCTAAGGGGGGCAAAACCACACCGGATAACTGCCAGATGCTCTGTCGCGACTGCAATTTGAAGAAGGGCGCCCAGAAATAAGCGGCTGAAAGGGGATTTTCGGAGAAGCGTATTTGTGGGAAAAGACGTTGAGCGAAATTTTTGGAGACGGAGTTTGGAGCAGAACGCGGATATGTCGGTTCCGGAATTGTTGGAATTAACGAGAAATTATTTTCGCGAGCGGAAAATAGCCGCGCCGGAGCAGTGGATTCGCGCGGTTGCCGAGAAGGCGGAAGGCGAGGCGGTTTATTTGGAGCTCGTTTTTCGGGCGCGCGATAAAAACGTGATTTCTTACGATATGATTCCGGATCTTCCCCGCGGTTTCGTTCGTTTGGCGGAGGCTCTTTTCGAACGGTCTTTGTCCCTTGGAAAGTTGTTGAACGTCAACGACGTATTTCCTCTTTTGAATCTGCTGTTGACTTCGGTCGAACCCATTTCGCGGGGCGCGTTGAAATACTGCCTTAATTATCGTTTTGATTCCGGGTTAAATTCAATTCTCCGTTTTCTGGATCTTTTCTTTGTTCAGACCGGTCTGAATGATTCCGATACGGTCTATCCTTTCGCGCCTCAGGTTCGCGAGGCTTTTTTGAGTCCGTTTTTTCTGGAAAAATATCCTGTTTCGCAGGTTCAGGCTCTCGAATGTTTTGCGTCGGGCGGATTGCGTCTTTGGCGCCGCGGCCGTCTGCGTTGGACGACGCTCTCGTCTTCGGAACCCGACATGGCGGAGCGTTACTTTCTGGAGCGGTTGCCGATTCATCTTTTGGCCGTACGTGAAACGGAGCAGGCGATTCGCGTTTTGACCGATTTTGCGTATTTGATGAAGCGGGTTCGATTTCTTTCCGTTGAGCTGCTGATTGCAGAATACAGACAGTTGCCGAGCGAACTGCTTGCGGGAGAAGAACGATTACGCGTTTTTGCCGATTTTTTCTGCCGACGCGCTCCTTGTTTTGAACAGGAAACGAGCCGGGTGGGAGCGGAACGGCTTTTACTTCAATTTGCGTGCGAGGAGTATCCCGGCAGTCCTGTCGCTCAAGCCGCCCGGGCCTGGCTTAATCCTCCGTTTGGCCCTTCGCCATGCGATTGGTTCTGGTTCGGAGCTTCAGACCCCGAGACCGGCGAGCCGTTAAATACCCCGCTGTTGAATTACGGAAACCGTCTGGGATTGAATCTTGAGGAGGCCGCGAAAATTCAAAGAGAAAAATTTACGCAGAATTTTGATTACGAGCTTCAGCCGGTCGTACATCCTGAGCGCCGTCCCGGTTTCCGGTTCGGATTTTGGGGTAGATTTTTGACCTGGAGGTTTTGGCGCGCGCTTTTTTTGCTGATTTGTTTATTTCTGTTCGTCTGGAAATTCTGCAAAGGGTTGGCCGTAGACTAACGGCGAGTTCGACCGTTTCAGAAGAAACGCGGCCCCGGCGCTTTTGCCGCAAGTTCGCCAAAACGGCGGTTTATGAAAAAAGAACGCTTGAGAGTTGGGAAAAGTTCCGATTCTCAAGCGTTCCGTCATAGAAAAATCAGGTTTTTATTTTATTGCGTTAAGGCAATCCGTCACGTCGTCGCAGAGCGGGAAATCGACGCCGACTTTTTCCATCAATTCGCGGCAGTGAACGCCGTTTTTGACGCCGAAATAATTGATTTTTACCCCGGCGCCGCGAAGTCGTTTTACGTTTTCGGGGTCCAGAACCGGATACATCCACGGATTCGGCTGAACAAATTCAAAGCCGTTTTTAAGGGTAGTATCGACGTATTCGGTAAAGGTTTTGTCGGCAGGATAATTGCAGATTTTCAGCCCCGGAATGATTTTTCGCGCTTCCACGGCAACGTTACGGGCGCAGAGGAAGAAGGACTGGTTCAGCCGTCCCTCCTTTTCCAGAATTCTGCCGACTTCCAGGAGAAGGTCCACGCGGTCTTCTTTCAGATGAATATTGAGCCAGATATTATGCGGCGCGATATCCAGAACTTCCTGAAAGGTGGGAACCCGGACGCCTTCAACCGTTTTGCCGCGAAAGACGACGTCGAGAGCTTTGATTTCTTCCAGCGTTTTCTGCCGGATATCGCCTTTTCCGTTGGTCGTGCGGCTTACGTCAAGGTCGTGCATTATGACGAGCTTTCCGTCTTTTGAGTAGCAGACGTCCAGTTCAATCATGACGGCGCCCCGTTCGATCGCGTCCTGGAATGCCGGAACGGTATTTTCGGGGAAATGGGCGTTATTTCCACGGTGTGCGCAGATTCCGCGTTCCGGAAGTTCCGCGGCGTGAATCGACGCCAGAAACAGTCCGCTCAAAAGTACGATAGCAGAAAAAACGAAACGTTTCATATTTTACTCCCCAAAAAACAAAGAAAAAAGTGGAAAAACAAGTGAAAACTATTTTCTCAAACCTGCTTTTTCGTAGTCGAAAGGCTGGAATCCGATTTTTCCAGCCGGAGAACCGGGTTTAAGATGAAAGTCGTTGGCGTCCGGATTCGCAAAAAGCGGATCCTCCGTCAGGCCGCCGACGTCTTTTCCCTCGGCTTCCCACTGCGCGTGGGTTTTGCCTTTGAAATCCACCTCGCCGCCGTCCTTCCACCAGAGATTGGAACGAATGTCGGCATTGATTTTTTCCACATTATATCCGATCGACGTTCCGTCTTTCCAGTAAATAATGTTTCGTTCAAAAATAATACTTCGATGATCTTCCACGCGGGTGACGGCGATTTGATGAGCCGGCGCGTCGCGCATGGGATTGGGTTTATTTCGGGCAAAAATGTTGTTGCGGATCAGATTGTCTTTTCCGTAATGCTGATGAAAGGAACCGTCCATGGTGTCGTAGACCAGGTTGTTTTCCATTGTGATTCCCGTCGTCCCTTCGTCGGGATAAAGGCCCCAACCGCCGTAACCGAACGATTCGACGTTGAAAATTACGTTATTGCAGACGCGGGTTCCCGTCTGCGTTCCCAGAGTGTAAACTCCGCCCATATCGGCGAGAACTCCCTGGCCAATATCGTGAATACGGTTAAATTCAATGATATTTCGGAAGGAAACGCCGGCGTATCCCCAGTTCCAGCCGACGGAGACGCCCGTGTAGTAGAAATCGAAAATGTCGTTGTGCGTCAGGCGGTTGTCCATCGTATTGTTTCCAATCCAGACTCCGACGGCCGAGGCGTGAAAACGCCCGCCGTTGCAGATAACGTTATTATCGACGACATTTTTTTCAGCGCAGCGGACTCCGTCGGACGGGGTGCGTCCGCCGCCGATTCGAATACCGCCGGCGCCAAGATCGGCGAGTCTTCCGTCGCAGAATGAACATTCCGCCGCGTTGCGGAACCAGATTCCGTATTCGCCGATGTGCGCGATTTCGCAGTTTTTAAAGGCGATTCGCAGAGCGTCGTCGGCCAGAACGACGGATTTGGTATAAAAAGCGGCCTGCGCCGGTTCAAATTGAGAAGGTCCCGGTTTATTGAGATCGCCCGTGACGGAAACGTCAATCTGGGCGTTTTCCATCACGTTTTTTTGCCGCGGGGTATCGGAGAAATGGAAATTGAGATTTTCAAAACGGATATCCGAAACGGTTTCCGCGGGAGATTTTCCCTGAATAATCAGGAACTGTTCCAGACCGGGACGCGGGACGTCGAAACGGGTGTTTTCAAGCGTTTCCCCGTCCATGGGACGGTAAAAGACTTTTTTGGCGTTTCCGTCGTAAAACCACTCGCCGGGCTGGTCGAAAGCGACGCGGAGATTTTCAAAATAGTAAAGGGAAGTCGGGCGCCACGGATTCCAGAATTTCATGTTGCCGCCCTTGGCTTCGACGGCGTTCGTTT
>CAZWOV010000321.1:0-3870 GCA_964635645.1 uncultured Planctomycetaceae bacterium
TATTAAACTTTAATGATTAAAGCAACATTACCGAATTCGACAGATATTCACAAAAAAACAATGATACGAGATACCGAGCGTAAAGAGGCCGTCGTTTTCCAGGGAATCAACGTCGTCCGCGTTCCTGTTTACGCGCCCCAACAAAACGGAAACATCCAGACTTTTATTAGGAACAAGTTAAATTTAAAAATTTGGGCAAAAGTTTATTCTTCAACGCTTGACGCCGCCCGGCGCATATGATATATTAAAAGTAAAATACGCTAACCTGCAAACATTCAGTTAAAAAGGATAAACAATGAAAACCAATATCGTATTTTCCACCGCGGCTTTCCTGTTGCTTCTGGTTGGACTTTGCAGTTCAATTCATGCGCAGGACGAATACCGGGTCTGGCCGGATAAAGCGCCGGGAGTAACGGAAGAATTGCCGGATCAGATGAACGGCGGCGCGTTCTCCAGCGTAACGACTCCGACAATCCGCGTTTTTGTTCCCGAAAAAAAGACTTCGGACGCCTGCATTCTTCTCCTTCCCGGCGGAGCTTACTCCGTTTGCGGAAACGACGTCTGGCAGGCGCGGTATTTCGCCGACCGGGGAATCACGACCGTCCTGCTGAAGTATCGCGTTCCGCGTCCTCAGGGCATGAAGAAGCACATTCCTGCGTTTCAGGACGCCCAACGCGCAATCAGACTCGTCCGTTCCATGGCCGAAAAATACGGATTCAACCCGGATCGTCTCGGTGTAATGGGCGGTTCCGCCGGCGGACACCTCGTCGCGATGTGCTGCACTTCAAGCTCCGTTCAGAGCTACGAACCGATCGACGAAATCGACAAACTGCCGACGCATGTCGCTTTTGGAATTGCGAAATATCCGGCTTACGTGCTGGAGGATGGACGCGACGCCGCCAACGATCCCAAAACGAAGGGAAATTACGCGAAGATTGTCGATGATTTCGTCTTTGACGCCAAGACGTGTCCCATGTGTTTTGTTCACGGCGACGCGGACGTCTATTCGCCGATGGGGTCCGTCGCACTTTACCACAAGTTGCGCACGATGAACGTTCCCGCGGAACTCCATATCTGGGCCAAAGCTCCCCATGGTTTTGGAAAAATCGACGATACCAATCGCGAACAGGTCGGTTTTTGGCTCGACGCGGCCTGGGACTGGATCGAAATCATGAAATTCAACTGAAAAATTTTCAATCTCCTTCCGACGTTTCTAACAACGGCGTCGGAAGGAGAACCCGTTTCATTCAAGAGTTGCCTTTCATAAAAACAAAAGGTCATTTCATGAATCAGGAAAGAATTCTGGTCATTGAAGACGAAAACGAGATCCGCGAACTAATCCAGCTTAATCTCGAGTTGAATGGTTTTTCCGAAGTACTTGCCGTAGCCGACGGGGAAACCGGTTTGAAAATCGCCGAAAGCCAAACTCCCGCTCTCATTCTTCTGGACGTCATGCTTCCGGGAATGGACGGCTATTCGGTCTGCCGACAGTTGAAAGCCAATCAGAAAACCGCGTCGATTCCAGTAATCATGCTGACGGCAAAAGACAAAGAAATGGACGTCGTGAACGGTCTTGAGCTGGGAGCGTGCGACTACGTAACCAAACCTTTCAGCAACAAGATACTCATTTCGCGAATACGCGCTCAGCTTCGAAACGTCGGCGAAAAGACGACGGAAAAGCCCCATATTCTCAAACGCGGTTCTCTCCAGATTAATCCGATCGAACGCAAAGTCGTTCTGAACGAAAACGCAATCGTATTGACTTTCAGTGAATTTGAAATACTGTTCCTGCTGTGCAGTCACCCCGGCCAGGTCTTCACTCGCAGCGAAATCATTTCTCAAATTAAAGGGCGCGACTATCCCGTGACGGAACGTTCGGTCGACGTGCAAATCGTAAGTATTCGCAGAAAACTGAAAGAATGGGGCAATCGGTCCATTGAGACGGTCCGCGGCGTCGGTTACCGCCTGAAAATCGACGAAACGACTTGAAGAAAGAAACAAATGGATACGTTCCCAATTCCGCCAAAAGACGTCTTCGATGCTTCCGCTAATCCCGCTATTTCTTCCGCAAGAAATCCATATCGTATTTTTTTGGCCGTTCCGTTTCTTATTCTATTTCTTCTGGCTATTTCTTTCGGTTTGACATGGTGGCAATTTGAAGGATTCCGCAAATCCTATCTGGATGAAACGGAAAAAGAATTGGATTTTCAGTGTCAGCTCATTCTTCCGATGCTTCAAAAACGGGATTTTGAAAAAATTGAAGAATTTTGCCATATTTATTCAAAACATCCGTGGAGAATCACGATTTTCGATGAAAACGGCAACGTCATTCAGGAATCCGACTGCGCCGAGGTCAACGTCAATCAACAGAACGAACCGGAAATTCACGAAGCGCGAACAACGCTGAAAGCCGCCTCGTCCTTCCGATTCAGTCAGACCATGAAAGAATGGCGGCACTACTACGCGCTTCCGGTCGACGTCGACGGAAGTCTTTTCATCCTTCGCCTTTCGATTCCGGGAAAACCCATTTCGACGCTATTGAACCGAATTGCGGCAAGCGTCCTTTTCGTCATGCTTCTGGGGTCCGCCCTGGCTCTTTTTCTGATCTTTCACATTATTTACCGTTTAAGTTTCCCTCTGCTGAAACTTCAGGAAAGCGCCGTCCAAATCGCGAACGGCAACCTTTCCGAACCTGTTTTTGTTCCGGAAAAAGGCGTTGCCCGACCTCTTTCTCTCGCCGTTTCGCAGATGGCCCGCCAACTCCGGCATAAAATCCGGGACATGCTGGTTCTCGAATCATTCCGCAGCGAATTCGTTGCGAACGTTTCTCACGAAGTCAAAACGCCTCTGACCGGAATACTTTCCGCCGTCGAAACGCTTGAGGACGGGGCCAAAGACATCCCAAACGTTCGAGACCGCTGCCTGAAAATCCTTCGCCACCAATCCGACCGTCTTCTCGCGCTGATTCAGGACATTCTGGCGCTTGCGACATTGGAACAGAAACAGAAAACGGACGAATCTGAATTAAAAGCGGATTTTCAGCCGATTTTCGTTGCTCAAATGTTTCAAAACGCCGTCGCAAACTGTGCCGAAAGCATTGAAAACGCCGGAATCAAAATCGAAATACAGGCGGATGAGACATTAAAATTCAACGGCGACTTGACGCTTATCGAACAGGCGATAACGAATCTGCTCGTAAACGCCGTCCGTTATTCCGGTTCGCCCAAGATCCGTCTTTCTGCAGAATGCGGTGAAAATCAAATTATTCTCTCCGTACGCGATTTCGGAATCGGAATCCAGCCTGAAAATGCTCAGCGTATTTTCGAACGCTTTTATCGCGTTCATAAAGAACGAAGCAGAGAACTGGGAGGAACCGGACTCGGCCTGGCTATCGTCAAGCACACCGCTCAACTCCACAAAGGACACGCCGAAGTCGTTTCCGAACCGGGAAAAGGCGCCGACTTCAGACTCGTTATTCCTTGCTCGGACAAATCCGCGTAATACAGTCCATTTGGCAAATACGCCTGTTTTACGCCTGTCCGTTTGGCAAATACGCTTCTTCCAAAATTCAGCCGTACCGCGCCGACGTATTCAAAAAATTTTCTGAACTCCAACCGTCCGCTTTTTCAATCAACCAATAATTCAAAAAAACATGCGAATTATGAAAAGTTCCTGATTTTATGATCAGGACAATACCCAAAAATTTGCGTTTTCGTTTTTTTCATAATTTTATTTAAACTTTTCTAAAAGGAAAGACCGCGGCGCTTGACTTTTGCGGGAAAAAAGAGTAAGATATGGAAAACGTCGTTTTGTTTCCTTCCTAATTTCTTGCAAAATACGCAAATTATGAAAAAGACACATTTTTGTTTC
>CAZWOV010000322.1:0-3867 GCA_964635645.1 uncultured Planctomycetaceae bacterium
GCGATCCATTCAAAACTGGCGATTGCCAGACCCGTGCATTGTGCGGCGTTGCCGGACATGCCGACGAACTGTTCCGCAGAAATGTTTGCGGCAATGAGCGAAAAACCAATCAGCCACCAGGAAAGTCCGCGTCCGGCCAGGAAGTAGTCTTCGCTGGAATTGCCGGCGGAACGGCTTTTAACGGTACTGATGACGATAACTGCGATCAGAAACAGAATAAAAATGCCTGCATCGACCGCACCGAAATTAAATCCGGTTTGGGAGAGCAAAAAATTCATGGAAAACTCCGCAATCATTAAATTTTGGAAAAACCAGTTTACTTAATCTCAAATTCAAAAACAATCCCTATTTTAAACCGAATTTTGCATTTTGACAAGATGGGGGGGATAAAATAATTGGAAAATTTTCGTTTTTTTTGAAATATTGGGAGAATTGGAGTCTTTGAGATAGTTTTTATGAAAGGATTGATTTTGAAAACTCTTACGGCATAAAGCGTTTGGGACTGAAAAAGTCGGAAACAAACGCCTGAAAAGAGTCTCTGCGAACGACGATTTTCGGTTCCGATTGATTTCCAGTTCCGTCTGGTTTCCAGCCCGGTATTTCAGGCTCCATTACGCTGTTTTGTTTTGGGTATGGAGTCAGTTTCCGCCACGCCAGCGACCGCATTTGACGCAATTGTCTTTTCCGGTTCCGAAGCCGCAGTTTGAACAGATGGAAGCCGGATATCCGTGACCCCCAATCCATTTTCCGCATTTTACGCAGTTGTCTTTTCTGGTTCCGAAGCCGCAATTTGAACAAAGGTAGGCTGGAATCTGGTTAGAGGCCATCCATTTTCCGCAGTTGGCGCAGTTTGATTTTCCGTTTCCGAAAGCGCATGAGCTGCAGAGCATTGCGCGTTCGCTCGATACGGTAACGCCGTCTTCCGATGGAATTGTCGGCGCGGCGGTTCCTTCTTCTGCATTCAGAGAAAATGAATTTCCGCAGAAAAGAAAACAAAGACCGGTCAAAGCAACGATCGTTAAAAACAAATTTTTGAGGTTAATTTTTCGAAGACGTTTCATTGGACTGCGCTCCCTATTTAAAACGGCTGAAACTGCGTTCATTTTGGGAAAGTTTACGGCTTTCCCCCTTCTCATTATTTTAGAATTGAATTTGATTTTTGCAAGGGGGAGAGATAAAATAAGTGAAATTTTTTTCAAAAAAAGAGCGCCGTACTTGACGAATGAAATTTTACGACTATAATAAATGGCTAGCGGCGGTGCGCGAAGCCTTGTTTGGGGGGCGTTTCGAAGATGGAAGAATAAAAACGGCGAAAAGATGCGAACGGAGAGCCTTCGGGCGACGTATTCAAATTAGACGTTGGGAAATTCGAGGACCTTTTTCAGAATTTTTCAAAAGGAAGCAAATATGAGGAAAAACGAAGGTTTTACGCTTGTCGAGTTGCTTGTTGTGATTGCGATTATCGGGATGTTGGTAGGTTTGCTTTTACCGGCGGTTCAGCAGGCGCGCGAAGCGGCGCGTCAAATGCAGTGCGGCAACAATTTGAAGCAATACGGCCTTGCCTGTTTGAATCATGAAAGTACGATTAAAGCGTTTCCGTCCGGAGGGTGGGACTATAACTGGGTGGGAACGCCGCAACGCGGTTTGGGACAGGATCAGCCCGGTTCCTGGTACTTCTCGATTCTCCCTTTCATTGAACAGGACGCTCTTTTTCATCTTGGCGAAACGAACGGCGTGGATACCATGCCGACTGCGAACGATATAAAAACTCGTCTTCAGACTCCCGTCGCAATGTTTTATTGTCCTTCGAGACGTTCCGTAAAAATTTATCCTACTTCCGGGAAGACGTATCGGGAGTCGGGAGCCATTTCGCAGGGGGTTAAGTGCGATTACTCCGCCAATTTCGGGACGAAGTACCTTAATCCGGACTCGAGCGCACAAGGCGTCAGTTCTCTTGCGGACGGAACTTCCAAAAAGAAGAATAATTCATGGTCCAATCCTTACGATACGGGCGTCATTTCCTATCACAGCAAAGTCACGATTGGAGAAATTCGCGACGGAACCTCCAACACCTACCTGGTCGGCGAGAAAAATCTGAATCCGAATAAATACGAAGAAGTGGATCCGGGCGATAACGAGACTCCGTACAGCGGCGCGTGCAACGACTGCTTGCGCGGCGGATATTACGGTAGCGCGTCCGATCATGCCGGTCCTCTCATGGATCGCGCCAATTACGAGCGTTACGTCTGGGGAAGCTCGCACGCCGGAACCTTTGGAATGGCTACTTGCGACGGCTCCGTTCATCGCGTCAGTTACTCCATCGACCCGCAGACGCACTACTATCTGGCGCACCGCGCCGACGGCGAAGTCGCGTCCATTGATAATTAATCGCGTTTAACAATTCTTGTTGAAACGCTTTGGATTTTGTTTCCGACCATATCCCAGAATCGACCGTTGGTTTTTCATCGACGGTCGTTTTTTGAATTTTTTGGGGGGGCGGCCCGTTGGCGAGAAATATCGGCGAACGCATTGAGGCAAAAAAAGCGCGGCGAAAAGCGATTTCTTTCGTCGCGCTTTCTTGTTTAAAATGGCTTACCGCGGTTTGGGGCCTAGATTAACGCGGTGTTTTCCGGATAGCCGAAGAGAACGTTGAAGTTCTGAACGGCGGAACCGGAAGCGCCTTTCGTGATGTTGTCGATACACGAAACGGTCACAATTCGATCTTTTACGATTCTGGCGGTTACGTTCACATAGTTCGTAAATCTGCATTCGCGGGTATTGGGAAGATGTTCCACCACGCGAACGAAGGGTTCGTTGGCCCAGTACTCGCGCATGGCGTCGAGGACTTCCGCCTGCGTAAACTGTTTCGTCGGGAGGGAGTAGGCCGTCGAGAGGATTCCGCGTTCCATGGGGACCAGATGCGGAGTGAAAATCAGATCGACCGGCTCTCCGGCGATTTTGCCGAGAACCTGCTCGATCTCGGGCTGATGGCGGTGAACGCCTACGCCGTACGCGCTGAAACCCTCGTTCAGTTCGCAGTACAGCAGGTGCGGTTTCAGACTTTTGCCGGCCCCGGAAGCTCCGCTTTTCGAATCGACGATGATTCCGTTCGGACGAATCATTTTTCCGGCAAGCAAAGGCGCAAGCGCGATAATCGCTGTTTGCGGGTAACAGCCCGGATTGGCGACGAGTTGGGCGCCGACAATCTGGTCGCGGAAGAGTTCCGGAAGGCCGTACGGGACATGCCCCAGACGTTCCGGGTCCGGATGTTTCACTCCGTACCATTTTTCAAATACTTCCGCCGAGTCGAGACGATAGTCCGCGCTCAGGTCGATTACGCGGCAACCAAGATCCAGCAGCGCCGGAATGCGTTCGGCGCTCGCTTTGTGCGGGAGACAGCAGAATACGCAGTCCGCGCGTTCCGCGATTTGTTCCGGAGTCAGATTTTCCAGACGAAGGTCCAGACGGCCCGTCAACTGCGGGTGAACCTGCGAGACGTGAAGATTTTCATCTGAACGGGTCGTCAGCGCGGTAATCTGAACATGCGGATGACGCAAAAGAAGAAGGATCGTTTCCAGCGCGGTATAGCCCGTCGCTCCGAGAATCGCTACGCGTGTCATGATTTTGAGTCCGGTAAAACAAATGGAATAAATTTTCAAACGTTATTTCGTCTTGAAACAACACAATTTCCGCTCATTATACCATATTCGAAAATTTCGTAAATACCAGCGAAACGGTTTTTACGGAAAAAGTTTGAATCTTTTCCCGCAAAAGAGGTAAATCCCGCGTTGCGGTTCTCGAATGCAGATGAAAAAAAGAAATGGAACCCGCCTAAATCTATTTCGCAAATTGATATCGCGTTGCTAT
>CAZWOV010000323.1:0-3860 GCA_964635645.1 uncultured Planctomycetaceae bacterium
AACTTTTCCACGTCATGAACGAAGTTTCAAAAGAAATGAACGTATGTTCTTTTTTTATGATGGATGAAAATTTCCTACTTCACAAACCGCGCGCAATGCGTCTCCTTCGCCTCATGCAGGAACACGAGAAACCTTGGGCGCTTTACGTTTTCAGTTCCGTCAACGCACTGGCAAAATACTCTATGGACGAATTAAACCAACTCGGAATTTCATGGGTTTGGATTGGACTTGAAGGAGAAGAAAGCGAATATAATAAATTAAACGGAGTCAATGCCAGAGAGTTGCTGACGAATCTCCAGGAAAACGGAATCCGACTTCTCGGGTCGAGTATCATCGGATTACCCGATCATACTCCGGAAAATATTCAATCGGCAATCGATTACGCCGCCTCTTTCCATACGGATTTTCATCAATTCATGCTTTACACTCCGAATCCGGGAACTCCTCTTTTCAAAGAACTTTCGGAAAAAGGGTTCATGAAGGATCCTTCTGAATACGATCTGGCGGATACTCACGGCCAATTTGCGTTCAATTACCGACACCCCTACATTAAAAACGGACTGGAAACGGAACTCCTTCGACGCGCTTTTCAAACCGACTATGACGTAAACGGCCCGTCGCTGATGCGTCTCGTCAGAACGCTTCTGAACGGATGGCAAAAAAACAAAAATCATCCCAGTCCACGCGTCAGAGCGCGCTGGAACTGGGAAATGAAACCCGTTCGAACGGCCTACATTCCTATGGTTGCAGCCATGCGAAGCTACTTTAAAGGAAGAAACGAAACCGTCTACCAACTGGCGGATAATCTGCTCCGCGATCTGCTGGAAGAATTCGGCGATCTGAAAACGCGTTTTTTCTCCTATTTGGGAGCAAGATATCTGCGCTGGACAATCTGGCGCGAAGAAAAACGTCTGGAAGCCGGCGTTACCTATGAGCCGCCGACTTTTTATCAACGAAACGCCTATGTTCAGGACGAAACCATTGAGTTAGCCGCCGCCGTCGAACCTCTGCGAAGCGACTACCGATTTACGGCGGATTTCACGCGGGCAGACGCGGCGGACGTGAAACCGTCTTCTGAAATCGTTGGAAAAGAAATGGCCGTCAATTAGAAAACGGAACCGTGAAGCATGGGAATCCTTTGTTGCCGAAAAACTTTTCAATAGACTTCGAGAAACATATCCGCGATTCCCATTTTTCATCCTCCTGTTTTTCATTCTCCCGTTCTCCGCGTTTTCCGGCGAACGAGCGGCGAAAAAATTTCAGGAGTTAAATTTCCTTACCCTCCCCTTTTTCCCTTCTTTTCAAACGATTGGTTATGAAAATGTAAAAATTTAAAAATTACTGCCAAAATCGCGTTTTTGCTCTTTACAAAACGCGATTTTTTTCTATAATTAATTAAATGGAAAAGGATTTCCCAATATTGTAGGCGCGAATTAACGTGCGTCTAAACCTGAACCCGAATGGAATCGAAAAATGAGTCTGAATCTGGCGCTTGACTTTCATATTGCGGCTGAAAAGTATCGCGATCTTCCCGCAATCGTCTATAATGGGCTGGAAATTACCTACGGCGAACTCGCCAATTCCGTCCGCTACTGGACGATTCTTCTTTCGCGGATGGGGGTTTCGCGCGGAGATAACGTCTGCATGGTCATGCCGAACGTCCCTGAATTCACGATCGCCTATTTTGCCATACTTCATCTTGGCGCCGTCGTCATTCCATGCAATACCCTCCTGACCAGCCGAGAACTGGCTTACCAGCTCGCGCATTCGGATTCCCGTTACATTCTGGCGCACCAAAACTGCCTGCTTCAATGCGTTCAGGCCGCTCGGGAGGTGGAAGCCTGCGCCGGCGTTATCGCAAACGGGTCGAAAGAAACCGGCCTGACGCAGTTGCCCGAAGAATTTCATGAAGACAAAATCTACTGGGTTGACGACGAATTGTCCCGACTTCAGCAAACGTTTCCTTTCTCAACGGAAACCGTCACGGTCGTCACCCGCGGCGAAGACGTTTCTGAATGCCATTCAGATTATGAGGATCTGGAACAGGCCCCGTGGCCGGCCGGAACCTCTTCGGAAAACGCGTATCCTTCCGTTTCTTCGACAATTCCTATCGGAGCGCGCGCTCAGGAATACATTACGGGCGTTCTGCTCGCCACGCCTGAAACCTCCTCGTCCATTTCAACGTCATCCGCCAACGTTTCCCCAAAAGCCCCCGACGACGCGGACAAAGAGCCTCTCCTTCAGCGGCTTGCCGAAGAAAATCCCTATTTCGTCGAATCCGGTTCAGTCTGGGAGTCCATCCCGGCGCCAGGCGGAAATGCGCAGACGAGCTGGAGTCCGGCGCCCGTTGCGACAAATCCAGACGATACGGCCGTCATCCTCTACACTTCCGGAACAACCGGTTTTCCGAAAGGCGCTCAACTGACTCATTTCAATCTTTATTCAAACGCGCAATATATTCGGGAATTTATGACGGGATATCGACCGGGGAAAAAAACTCTCGCGATACTTCCTTTTTATCATTCCTTTGGACAGACCAGCGTTCAAAACGCCGCGTTGTTCTCCGGCGCGACAATCGTAATGGTTCCCCGTTTTGAACCGCGCCGCGTTCTTCAAACAATTGCCGAACAGCAGGTCGACGTGGTAGCCGCGGTGCCCACCATGCTTATTCATCTCGCCAGAATGCAGCAGAAACTGAATCTGGACATGTCGCGTCTTGAACAATTTATCTCCGGCGGCTCGACGCTTTCGATGGGATCAAGAGAAGAAATCCGGCGCCAATTCCCCAATACGCTCCTTTTGGAAGGATACGGACTTTCTGAAACCAGTCCCATTTCAACCGCGACGACGCCCAATATGCCTTCAAAACCCGGGTCAATCGGAAAAGAAATTGCCGGCGTTCAGGTCCGAATCATGCGCGCGGACCATTCCTTCGCAAAACCGCGCGAGATTGGCGAAATCGTTATTCGAGGCCACAACGTCATGAAGGGATACCATAAAAATCAACTTGCCACGGAAAAAGCTTTCGTCGATTCCTGGTTTCTCAGCGGAGACCTGGGATATTGCGACGAAGAAGGATTTTTCTACCTGGTTGACCGAAAAAAAGACATCATCATCCGCGCCGGCATGAACATTTATCCGCGTGAAGTTGAAGACGTGCTTTACGCATATCCGGCGACGACGTTGGCGACGGTCGTTGGAATACCGCACCCAATTCACGGGGAAGACGTCGTCGCGTTCGTGACGCTGAAAGATTCCGACGAAAATATCGCGTCTGAAGAGACCGGCAGACGAAAAACGATTGTTTCTCCTTCCGAAAAATCTAACGGCGCCGACTCGGAAATCCTGAAAGAAAAAGACGGTCCGATTACGGTTATCGAAGCTCCGGAAGAAGTTAACGCTATCCATAAATACTGCCGCAGTCGGCTGGCGGCGTACAAATGTCCGCAAAGAATCATCATTCTGAATGAAATGCCAAAAGGACCGACTGGAAAAATCCTAAAACGCGAACTGATCGCCATGCTGAAAGAAAATCTTTTCGATTGACCTTGCGGTATTTAAATTTTTCATGTATAAAATACTCGCAACGTCAACCGAAAATTTGATTCGTTTCCAAAATAAAACATACGGAGAACGTTCCATGAATAAACTCCATTGGGGAATTGTGTTTCTGCTCGCAGGAACCTTTTTATGCGCAGGACCCGTCGGGTGCAAAACGCTGACGCGGAAAAAGAAAACCGAACCCGTCAGTAAAAGCTACGTCATCAAACGTGAAAAAGACGACGATTCCACGATGACGGGATTTGTCGGCGGCGAAAGACCTTCTTTTTAACGATATCGGAAGTTCACGTCTGAAAATC
>CAZWOV010000324.1:0-3852 GCA_964635645.1 uncultured Planctomycetaceae bacterium
AAAACTCTTTCTGCCATTCGGCAACAACGCGGATTTGAGCCTTTTCCTGAACGCCTCCGCTTCCGCCTTTGGTTCTATCCGATGCGAACTGCGCGATCTGGACGGCAAACCAATTCCCGGATTCTCTCTCGACGAATGTCCGGAGATTTTCGGAGATGAAATTGAAATGAAGATACGCTGGAACTCCGGCGCAGATCTGAAACGACTTGCCGGAAAACCGCTCGTCCTTCATTTGGAACTTAAAGACGCGGACGTTTACTCTTATCGAATAGGGTACTAACCGTAATTGCGCCGAAAGCTTTTTTCATCATCTCTTGACATAATTAAAAAAATAGTTTAAATATTTATGAAAGAGAATACGCCGAAATGTTCCGGAACTTTTTCAGAAACATTCCGCAATCGTCAATTTCAAAATTTTTTATTTTTTAAGTAAGACTTATGTCTCGTTTTCATTTTTCCGTCGGACCGTTTGCATACCAAATTGATTCCCGTATTCCCAACGTTATCGAAGCGGTCAATCGTATGTATTCAGACTACCCCAAACTGACGGATGAAGACTGGACGGATTTTCACGTACGAATTGTTCCGACTGGCGGTTGGCTAAAATCAACAATCAAACCAAACGCCAGACTTTTTCTGAACAATACGGAACCATTCAAAACATTCCGCAAGGATCAGGCCGGCGCAATTCTGGAATGGGGAATGAACTGGTGCGTCTGGCTGAATCTTTTCCACTGGATTGTTTTCCATGCCGCCATGCTCGAAAAAGAAGATCGCGGACTAATTCTTGCGGCAGATTCCGGCGATGGAAAAAGTACGTTGGCCGCGGCGCTGGCATTCTCCGGCTGGCGCCTGCTCTCCGACGAACTGACGCTGATCGATCCCGACGACGTTATTTCTCTAAAAACAAACGAACCTCCAATAGCAAAAATGGTCCCAATACCTCGTCCGATCTGTCTGAAAAACGATTCAATCCGGGTTCTGAAAGCCTTCAAATCGGATTTAACGTTTTCGCTGACCTATCCGGATACGGATAAAGGTTCCGTCACTCACGTAAAACCGCTTAAACGCGCCGTCGAACGAATGCTGGATCGTCCCGTTCCAAGATGGATTGTTTTTCCCAAGTACGTTCCGGGCAGCGCCCCTCGATGGACGCCGTGGGAAAAATCAGAAGCTCTTATTAAATTCGGAGGACACGGTCGAGGATACAGTATGCTTGGAAAAAAGGGCTTTGAAACCGTCGCGAATATTATTCATCACTGCGATTGCTGGAAATTCGAATACTCAAGACTGGAAGACGCCGTTTTGGAATTTGAAAAACTGAAAGTCGACGCCTAAAACAGATTTTTTTCTTATTGTTCAAGACTTCAAAGCGGTTTAATGATATTATTAATATTTAAAATATTCCAATTAAAGAAATTTTATCAACCTTGACGATAAAAAGAAATAGAGACAGATTTTCTTTCAGTTTCCCACAAAATAACATAAAATGGGAAATGCAAGATACTTTTCCAGACTAAATCCAAAAGGGATTAAATCATGTCGAACACAAACGATCCGACTATCCGAATAAGCGAAGAACTGCAGCACCAGACCACGCAAATCGTTGCGCAGCTACGGGCGCGTGAAGATGAAATTACGTCCCGCGAAGCGGAATTAAAGCAGCAGGCGACACGCTTAAAAACGGAAGATACGGCTCGCCGTCAGGAACTTCAGGCCCGTGAAACGGAACTTGAAGAAAATGAACGTAAGTTTAAACAGGAATCGGAAAATCTTGAAGAACGAATCCGCAATCTTCTTGAGGCGGAAAAGAATTACGAACAACGCTGCCAGGAACTTGAATCTATCCAGCAGCATTTGGAAGAGCGCGCGATTCTTCTAGACGAACGCGAACAAAGTCTTCAGGAAGCGCAGGAAGAAAATCGTCAACATCTTCAGCAAAAAATACGCGAAGTGGAAAACGTTCGCGAAAAATTAATTTCCGAACAGGAAAAATTTGAACAGGATTCCCGAATTCAATTTAATGAAATGAAGGAATATCTTCAAAAGCAACGCGCGGTCGCCAAACAAATTGTGACCGACGCAAGCAGTCAAATTCAAAGCCGTCTTGATCAGATCGGCGAGCGGGAAAAGTCTATCGAGGCGGCGGAAAATCGTATCGTTCAAAAGGAAGTTCGCCTTGAAGAAGAACGTCGAAAACAAAATGAAGAGCTTGCCGCAATAAAAAAAGAGCTCAACGAACAATATCGCCAGAAGATCCAGCAACGCGTCGAGGAGCTTGAAGCGCAGTGGCGTCAGGAATCCCAGGACGCCAAAAAGGAGTTGGATAACCTGAAAGAAGAAGCGCGCAAAACTCTTTTCAACGCGCAAACGGAATCTGTTCAGATTCTTCAGAATGCAGAAATGGCCTCGCAAAAGCAGATTGAAGAAGCGCAGGAGCAATGCCGTCAGATGGTTCTGAATGCAGAAACAGAAATCTCCAATAAATACAATTCGGCCGAAACAGAAGTTGAAAAAATCAAACATGAAGCGGAATTAAGCATCCAAACCCGTTTTCAGGAATTAACCGATCGAGAAAACGAACTGAAAGAAGCGCAAACGCTTCTTGAAAAAGACCGTGCAGATATTCGGGAATCACAGCTGCTTGCTCTTCAGGAAGCTAAAAAAGTTGTCTCTGAAGCAAACGAACACGCAGGTTCTCTGCTTTCAGACGTTCAAAAACGAGCGGAAACAATCGTGGAAGACGCCAGAGCGCAAGCCTCGCTTCAAATGTCTCAACTGGTCATGGAACAAAAGAAATTGGATCGTGAAAAGAAAGATTTCCAGCACGAGATGGAACTTCGCCGAACCAATATTGAACAGGAAATGATGGCCGCATTTGAAGAAAAATATAAAAATATGGATTCTCAATGGAAACAACGAGAAGCAATGTTAATCCAGCAGGAAGTCAAAAACGCCAAAATGCAGGCGGCAGAAATTCTCAAGATTGCTCGGGAACAGGCTGAAAAAATCATTCAGAATGCCCAAAGTCATTCGGAATCGATAATTCAAAGCGCCAGCCAGCAAGCGTCCGCCTCAACCGGCAGCTGGGTAAATCAGACCAAAGACATGATTCTCATTCAATCGCAGGAAAAGGCGCGTCAACTCGAAGAAGAAACTCGTCTTGAATGCGAAAAAATGAGACGCCAGGCAACGCTTGATATTCGAAAAATGCGGGAGGAAGCCTTATTCTCAACCAATAGCGGACAAAACATGGCCGGAACGTCCGCCGCAACTCTTTCTGAAAGAGAACGGCAGCTTGAAGAACTGGCCAGACAGCTAAAGGAAAAACAGGAAGTACTTCAGCAACGGGAAATTACGTTAGCCGGCGTACGTAAAGAAATGGAGGCTCTTGCCTACGAACTGGTTGATCGTCAAAAAGTTCCGGAAAAAATTTGAAATCGTAAAAGTTCATTTTCACAAAAACCGTTTTCAACAATGTTGAAACGGTTTTTTTAACATCGAAAACCAGAACGATCGATTTTTTCAAATCTTTATTCCCAATAATTTAACAAGAAAGACTCCAAACTCGACGCAAATATCCACATTAACGCGACGATTTTGTTTTTCCACGGTTTTTCAACATAAAAGAACTCTGTTTTACTCTTATTTTCTCGTGAAATTCAGCGCGCGCAATTTTTCAGCAAGACTACCGTTTTCCACCATAATTCTCAAAAATTTTACGCAGTTTTCCACAAATTTCTTCAGCAATCTTTTCACTCTCAAAACCGTAGAAAGCGCCCCCCGACAATCCGCGCGTCTGAATTGCAATTTCCCTGATTCCGTCAAGCTTATCCCCCTGTTTTTTAAGTA
>CAZWOV010000325.1:0-3805 GCA_964635645.1 uncultured Planctomycetaceae bacterium
GAGCTGAAAATATCTCGCGCTGCATATCCTGGCGTTTTTCAGTTTCCAGACAAAAGAAAACAACTGCGGGTACGTCATGCTTTTCAGACCGCGAATGATCTCGGAATCATCCAACGCCGCGGACGACGGCGCAAGCCAATCGCTGAATTGACCGACGTTCCGAAACGCCTGGGGTAATTCCTGAACGTAAAAATAGAGTTGCCGAGCGGTCGCCAGCGTTTGCAGATTCTGCGTTTCAGCAGGAAAACGATCCAGACGCACCTGAAAATCTTCCGACTTCATTTCTGTCGCGGCTTCCGGAAACACAATCGGCCAGTCCGGCTTCCGCCCCGTCAGAGTTCGGAGCAAAACGGTCTGCGTCCACGCCTCGGTCTTGTTTTCCCAAAGCTCGGTTCGCAAAACCAGAGAATGAAACTCCAGATAAAGTCCCAACCTGGAAATTTCAGGAATATCCCCCTGGAGCGCTTCCTCTAAAATACGGCGGGAAACGCGTTTAAGAATTTCCTGCTGGTACTCCAAAACGCACATTTGTTTCTGAAGCGAAACGTAATTCCAGTAAGCCGCGACGGCCCGAAATCGATTTTCAAAAGAAACCGCAAGCAAAATATTCCGCAAAGAAATCTTTTCCTCTGAAGACGCGGTATTTCCCTTTAACACTGAATTTTTCTCAGAATAAATTTCCGCGCCGCCGCGCCGCGCGTCTTGATTTTCCAAAATGGAATTCAATCCCGGAGAAATTTCCGGGCGCCACACCTTTTGACGCCCAGGAACCGTAAGAATCGGATTGGTATCGACGCCGGTCTCGCCGCCGATCGGCTTAAAATCACTTCCCGGAGGCGCGGTCTCAATATTGGAAACGCCCAGTTCTCCTCCCGGAACGATCGGTTCCGGAGGAACGTCAATCGTCACAAAAGAATTCTCTTCGTACGTTACTCCGTCGTTTTCAGTCGGCAAGGCGTCTCCCGGCGCGGCAAAAGTTTCTCCTTCCGCGATTCGCGGAGCGGGAAGTTCGCTCCCATTCCGAGAGGCCGCGATCGCGTCGTCTTCGGCAGTCTGCGGCGCGCCGCTTCCTCGAACAGACTCAAGTCCTTCCCCTCCCTGTTCAAACGTCGGTTCCGGACCGTTTTTTTCCTGCGGCGTTACGGGAAGACTGGGCGCTTTTCCGGAAGCCGGAACCTGTTGAGTATCGACTTCCGTCGCCGGGCGAACCAGAAGTGGCGCCAGGTCCGCGCCCCGTTTTGAACTGATCTCAAGAACATAATTCAAAACGTCCTGATTAAACGCCAGAAGAACCTTAAAAAAAGCAACGCGCCTCTCATTGAGCAAATCCCACGCCAAAATAATCGCCGCCGCGTTCTGCTTCCTCTTCATTTCATAATTGAGAAGATTTTCCGCTGAAAGATAAGCTGAAGCCGCCGCGGAAAGCTGTTCCTGACGAAGAACAATCAATCCGTTAAAATATGTCGCCCGCTCGGAGGGTTCGCCGTAGGACGAACGAATTTCCTCATACCGCGTTTCGTAATTTCCAGCGTGCGGAAGAGTCCGCGCGGTAACTTCACGCGAATATCCCGCCGCGTTTCCAAGTTTCACCGCATTCGTCCGCAAAAGAATGCGGGCGGAACTCAGATTTGCCGAAGCCGAAGCCGAAGCCAGTTCGTAAAGGGAACGCTCGTCGGCGGAAACGCTCTGCGCAAGCCGCTCCATCGTTTTAGCGCGTTCCTCCCAATAGCCGATCTCGGCGCGAATCGACGCGGCCTCCCAATAAAGCGGAATCGCGTTCAAAATTCCTTCGCGGCTACCGCTCAAAAGAGGCGCGTTCAGAAACGTTCGAAGATCGATTCTTTCAACCCCGTCAAGCTGAAAATCTGACGAGCCCGCAAGTCTCTCGAGCAATCTAACCGACGCTGAAATTTTACTTCCGGAAGTTTTGTGGATTTGAACGCGGGCGGACGTTCCGGAAACCAGAATCGACGGCGCCGCCTTCGACGTTTTTGAATCTGAAACAGTCGATTCCAACGCGGTCTCCCGCGCCGCTGAAGAATCGTCAAAAAGCGTTTTTTCCCGATTGTCCGAACGGGGAAGCGTCTCAAAATCCGACGCTTCTGCTTTTCCAGAATTGTTTCCGGAATCCAAACTTGATTCCACACTTCCCGAAAGGGCGATCTCTTCTTCGACAATTTTCTCCGAATCGGAATCAGCGGAGAAAACTCCGGACGGCGCCGCGCCGTCCGACTTTTCAATCTCTTTTTGAGAGGTCGAAATCTCCTCTGATTTCTCATTGTTTTTTTCAGAGCCGGGATTCTCCGGCAACGACGGAACCTCTTCCAAATCGACCAAAACGTCGTCAATTAAAATCTGCTCCGCCGTCCCGCTGAGATCAATCCCCTCCTTCGGCAAAGGGCGCGGAGCCTCGAGAACCTCCTGGACGCTCTGCGCGTTAGGGTCTTCCGGTCCGCGTCCCATTTCCTGCGCCAGAACACCCTCCTGCGGCAGAATCCGTCCGAAATGAAACTCCAGAACAATCAGAATCGTCGCGCAAGCCAAAATTTTGCGTAAAGCGCTATTAAAATCAATACGTACCATGGAAAACCTGAAAAAAACGGAAAAAAGGAAACCATAAAAATTAAATAATATTAACATTTTATGGAATTTCTCGCAACATCGGTTCGGTAAATTCTTTCAATTCCGGGGAATTTTCTTCCGCAATTCTAAAGTATTTCGCAGCTTTATCATTCTGACCGTCGGAATAAAAAGCCAAACCGGTCAAAAGATTCAAAGGTCCGTCATTCGGAGCGTTTTTGGCCGCGGTTTCCAGCGCCGCCATATTCGTCTGTTTCCGCTCGGCGGCGTCCTGATAGACATAGTCCATGGAAAAGGGACTTGCCGGCCAAATCTTTGAAGCCTCCATTCCCTGAATTGCGTAAGCCGACGCCTCGCCGTAATTACCGCGGGCGGCCTCCGCGTAGGCAAGACGGAACCAGGAGTCCGGAATCGCCGGCAAATCCTTACCGACTTGAGAATACTTTTCAATTGCGTCCGTCATGTCGCCTCTGGCAAAAGCTCCGTCCCCCTCCTGAATCTTCGTCCAGGCAGAATCTACTTCGGCGCGGCTCACTTTCGGCGTCGACAAAACGGTATTATTGTCAATGATCGATCGTTCCGTATCTTCAACCGGAGTCAAAATCGATTCGTCAAGCATACTTTCAGCTCCATCCGCCGCTTCCGTAATCTCCGGTTCCGCCAAAACTCCCGTCTCTTCCGGAATAGGAATTTCTTCCAGAACCACGCTTTCTGCCGGAGCCGATTCAACGACCTGCGCTTCCGCGTCCGGATAGTAATAGTAAACAGGCTCGCCGTTTCGAACATAGTAACCAACGGCGTATCCCGCCCCAAAAGTAGCGGCGTCGACAATCCACCATGGATAGTACGGGCGATAAACCGGGCGCCATCCCGCATAGTAATGAACCGGATCGTAAAAATAGGGACGATACGGCGTATAGTGCGGCGGATAACGGCGCGGCGAAAAAGAGGGAGGAGGAGGAACCAAATGACTTCCCGGAAAGTAACCCGGATGCGGTTTATCCGGACGGGGTCTGCCTGGGTACGGTCCGTCTGGACGCGGTCTGCCGGACGCTCCGGGAACTCCCGGACGATCGAACGCAGGACGATGAGAAATACCCGGTTTTCCGGGATCCCGGTTGGGCGCGTTCACTTTTCCGGGTTCGCGGTTAGGAGCGCGGTTGGGAGAGTTCACTTTTCCGGGTTCGCGATTAGGGGCGCGGTCAGGCGCGGTCACTTTTCCGGG
>CAZWOV010000326.1:0-1419 GCA_964635645.1 uncultured Planctomycetaceae bacterium
GGATGATCCGTGAGCGAGACTTCCCAGCCCTCGTTCGGAAGAACTCCCCATTCGTCTTCGTTTGTGGAATTTGGAAAACGATGTATCTGGAGTCCGTTAGGACTCAAATACATGGAGACGGAAATACGGAAACCGCCTCGCAAAGGTTTTTCCCAAATTTTCTGCCAGAGTGTTTTGGGAACGTTTTCATTTGCCAGATAGCGATCGTCTGGAATAGGGCCAAGATCAAAAATTTCCTGGATCGTCCCTTTGCCGTATGTTCTGGAACCTGCGCAAAGAGCGTCGATAGTTCCATTTTTTCCATAATCCTGAAGGGAAACCGCAAGAATTTCGCTGGCGCTTGCCGTATCGCCGTCCATTAAAATGACGACGGGCTTTTTCCAAATTCTTTTTTCGGAAGAAAAAATACCTTTCTGAACGTCGGAATGCGCATTTTTTAAATTTACGACGGGGAGATTGTCCGGCAGAAACATTCCGCAGACGTCAATCGCGGCGTTTAACAGTCCGCCGCCGTTTCCGCGCAGATCCAGAATTAGTCCGTCCCGCCGATCCCTGTTTCCTTTTTTCAGGATATGCCGCATTTCCTGAACAGTCTTTTCGCCAAACGAGTCGATTTTAACGTAAAGAATATTTGACGGGTCTTTTGTCGTATTGTCGGGATGATTTTCATCTTCTCCAGAAAAACCGGGTAGAAGATATTCCCACGTTCCGGCCGAGGTTCTGGCAAAACCTTTTACGGATTCAAAAGGAATTTTTTGCGAAACGACGACAAAGGAAAGTTTCGTCTGCGACGATGGACGCATTATTTCGACTGTAATTTCGCGTCCGACGGGAATATTAATTTTTTTCTGTATTTCCGCTTGCGATACGTCGGTAAGCAATTTTCCGTCAATGGCGAGCAATTCGTCGTTCGGCATAATTCCGGCCATTCGAGCCGATGAAAAGGGAAGAACGCTTCCGACGAAAACGCGTTCCGTTTTGGGATCTTTCCAGAAAAGAATCCCGGTGGTTCCGATTTCCTGATGGAATTCGTGGTTCAATTCGTCGTATGTTTGCGGAGGAATGTAGCTGGAATTTTCATCGACCGAGGCCAGCATACCCGATACGCCCGCGTCAAAGAGTTCGCGTTCGGAAAGAGGCCGGATTGCGTGAGAACGCACTTTTCGAACCATATATCGAAATGTTCCCGCATATGGATCCGCGCACCAGACGGACGCCGCGGAAATAATCATCACGACCAAAATCCAGTAAAAATGTTTTTGCGGCATGGATCCTCCCTTTTTTATTCGATTTTATTCGAAATAAAAATCTGACGTTACCGTTTATCGACGGTTTCGTCGGAAATTTCACGCATATAGACGTTCCCCTTGGAAATTAAATCGAATTTCAGTTTCGAAAAAGTATGCATTGCCGGAACGT
>CAZWOV010000326.1:1429-3799 GCA_964635645.1 uncultured Planctomycetaceae bacterium
GCTCAACCGTTGAATTGGGATATTGTTCATAAAGTTTGTTCAGGACAAGTTTGAGAAGGAGTTTGGCATTTCCTTTCCGGCGATATTCCTCTTCAACAAAAAGCTGGTGAAGACCGAAGCGAACGCGGTCGGCGTTTTTCTTAAGTTTTCGAACTCCAACCCAGGCGATTGGAGTTTGGGTTTGTTTGTCGATAAGAATGAAACATTCCTTTCGCATTTGGGAATAGAAACAGTTTTCCCAACAGGTTGTTTTAATTTGCCGTCCGTAAGTTTCAGTTTCGCGTGAATCCTGATAAATAAAATCAAGTTTTGAGAGACGTATCCTTTCTGGAAAATCGAACATGATTTTATTTTCAAGCTGAAAACTGAAAATATGGTGCGTCCTAACCAGAATGTAATTGTTTCTGGCAAACAGTTTAATGAGGCAAAGGTCTTTTTCCTGAATTCCGTTTAGTTCGCAGCCTTGAATCAGGTTGGAATAAAAGGGCGCGTAAGGATAGACCGCCCCGGCGTAAATTCGTGAAATACCCATATTCGCAAATGTTTTTTCCATCTCGCGGAGGAGATTTTCACGGATTTCTTCTTTATCGGGACGTTCTTTTACGACCAGCAACGCGATATATCCCATAGACTTGTCCGGGCCGGTTCCGGATTCATTGGGGCCAAATCCGCCGTGAACGAAACCGACCGTTTCTCCGTCGGAAAGGGCGGAGCGTATTGGATTTTCGGAGGAATCGTTTTTCGAAGACTTGGAATCAGGATCCACCGCTACGATGAGATGACGCGGATCAAAAAAAAGATTGTTTAATACGAGTTCGTCAAATTGTTCTTCTGAAATTGTGTGTCCGTAAAGAGAGACGTAGTCGCTTTCATTCCAAACGTTTACTAAGGTTTTACTGTCCATATTCAGAAAAGAACGGTAAAAAACAGCGCTCATTTTGTTGTCTCCTGATTCTTTAACGAAAGTTTTTTTATCTTGTCGAGTCTTTCAAACCAGACGGCATTTGGCGTCGGGACGTCGGCGGGGGACGGTTCTGTTTCAGACGAAGGAGCTGCTGATGATTTGGGAGGTTTGCCGTCGGGGGTAGTACTTTCTTCTGAATCTTAATTTTCGTTGGAGGGGCGGTTTGGAGATTGAAGAGACGCGGCGTCATCGGAAACGGCGTCCCGTTTGGAGTCTATTTGATCTGTTTGATCTGTTTGATCTGTTGAAGCGCGCGACGTGAATGAGTCGGAGGAATCGTTTGGCAGTAATGCTGCGGCGTGAAAATCAGATGGATTTTCAAAGAAAACGTCGGCATTTTTAGAAAGGAAACGCCACGCGATCCGTTTTTGTTCTTCCGCGCCAAATTCAAGAACCCCTAACCAGATTTCAGGGGAATCAATTAATGAACGGGAATCCCAAGTAAGGCTTTTTTCTGCCAGAGAGAAATCGTCTTCTGTTGCGGAAAGGATATTTTTGAGACGAAGTTGCGTTTCCGGAGCGAAATTTTGCCAGTCCAACTCGTCGATAAGAAAGAAAATTTCCGGTCCAAGCCGACGAAGCGCCAAATCTGCATTTCGCCGAACGGTAAAATCATCGCTGGCCAGATCGAGTAAAAGTTTCCGATTTTCCTTTGGGGAATTTTCCGGGAAAAGCGGCTCAAGCGTTTGGGAACTTGGGGCGGCGAGGCGTTCCCGCGCGTTCTGAATTAAGACCTCCATAAACATGCGGCGATAATTTGAAATTTTTTGATTCGCGTTTTCCCAGTGTTTGGAAAGCAGAAAAAGAAGCGCGTCGTTGCATTCAGTCGAGTAAGAGAACAGAAATTCCCAAAAAGAACGGGCTTGCCAAACCTGAACATCCCGTCCGGAAATTTCTGTCCAGTCTTCGTTTTCGTCGGCGTTACGGATTTTCTCAAGCATCTGTTCCGTAAGCGTTCCAAATTCCAGCGTAATTTTCCGACCGTTGCCCGGTTGCTGATATCGCAGGTACTTTTCAGACGGCAGGTCCGCCCAAAATTCATGAAGCGTAAAGCCATTTTGACATTCGATTCGCCCAAAACAGTTTTTGTTAAAGTAGTAATAAGAAAAATCTGCCGTACCGACGGGGTCGGGGGTCAGGGAAAATCGAAATTTGACGCGTCCGGTTGATTTCAATTTAATTTGTCCAAGCCGACCTTCCGGGGCCATGACGCAGAGTTTGCCAAGCAGTATTTCCAGTCGTGATTTTGACTCGAGATACGGGGCGGCGGAAGCAAAAAGCGTTCCCGCGCCGACCGTCGCGGTCAAAAACAGGATGAACGTAATGACGATTGGAAAACGGTACGGCATGGATATGAAATTGAAAAATTGAAATACGGATTTAAATTTGAAACTTTGAAAAGGTTT
>CAZWOV010000327.1:0-3789 GCA_964635645.1 uncultured Planctomycetaceae bacterium
TGAAGACAAGCGCTTTTCCCGCCGGTAATTCCATAAACGCGGAACCGTCTTCGTTTACCGGAACCGTTCCGACGAGGCGCGTAAGGCTGAAAGTTCCGCCGGATGAAACGCTCATCATTCCGCCGTTAAAATGAACCGGAATCGGCAGGGCTTCCATCACAAGCAGTTCTTTGACGGTCCCTTTGGGGAGTTCCGCCGTCTGTCTTCCCTGATAGAGATTGGCCAACGCCATGAATCCAGTTTTCGCGTTGGGATCCGTTGTGTCCGCAATGATTTCCTCACGTTCGCGCGTAATAACCGGTTGAACGTCCGCGACCCAGAAACCCTTGTCGATCAGTTCCGGCGGAAGCGTATAGAGCGGAATCGTTCTTCCGTCTCCATCCATAAGGATAATTTGCGAGTTCTGGACGCAAACAAAACAGTCTTCCGAAAACGCCCATGGATCGGCGTAGTTAGCGCTGAACGAGATATTTCGCACCGCTTCCGGGGCGTCGGGGCCTTTTTTGGGATTGACCAGCGCAACCGTTCCATAGTGTTCGCGGCGTCCGTGTCCGGGAGAGAAGGTCGAGACGATTGAGAAATTTCTTTTTTCCGGCGGAACGTCCGCGCGGTAACGAATAGGTTTAGCTCCGAGCATGCAGATACCCGGAGTCTGATTTCCATAGTAAATCTGATGTCTGGTTCCGTCCGGATTTGCGGTCCAGAGATGATGATAGTGGACCTGCGATCGGTCGATATATTCCCACCGCATGTAGAGAATTTGTCCGTCGGGCAGAACCCACGGCGTATTTTCCTGCTCAGGATTTGCGGAGATCATACGAATATTTTCCCCATTGGGTCCGCAACGGTGAAGGTTTGCGACTCCGGTGAGCCAGCACTGGACCCAACGTTTCGCGCGGCTGGACGGAAAAACGATATCGCCGTTTGGAAGGTAAGTCGGCTCGATATCGTCCCAGTCTCCGCTGGTTATCTGGCGCAAACCGGTTCCGTCGAGATTGATTTCGTATAGATTGTAGTGGCGCGTACCTGCTTTCAGGTATGAGAAAATGCATTTTTTTCCATCATAGTGTATTTGGGGGTCGCGTATGTTGCCGTTTGGATCTTCGAAAACCGTTCGGGTTTCGCCCGTCTCCAGATTCAGGATTTTTAACGCTCCGCCCTGCCCAAGAGGGAATGGAAACTTATTCGTGTCGCACGCATAGTAGCCGAAATTGGCGTACCAGTGGCCGTCGTTGCTCGGCTGTCTGACGGCAAAAAGAAGTTCCTTTACGTCTTCCATGGGGCCGCCGGGAGCGCGGACTTTTTGGGGAAAATCTTCAAACGATTCGCTGGGCAGAGGTTCGTCTTTCTCACGGAGGGCCAAATAGTCCCAGAATGTCCAGCTTCCGTCAAACAGACGCAGTTTTATTTCATTTTTCCCCGCTTTTACCATATTTTCCGGAATCCGAATCGTCATGTGTTCCGGCCATCCCTTGTCCGTGGCGGAGTTGAATTTCGGGAACTTCGGCGGTCCCGGAATCACCCGTTTCGGTTCAAGTTTTGTTCCATTTACGGTCAATTCAACCTGAGAGGGTTCCGTCGGATGTCCGTAACACGTGGCGACGACGAAATAAAGAGGTACGGAATAGTCTTTTTCAACGTTAAATTCAATAATGGAATAAAAAGAACGACCGGCGTTTTTCCAGTCGCGCGTACTGTTGTGGCTGCGATACCAGTCCCGGGCGCGGTTTTCTCCCACTACGTATCGGCAAATTGGAATATCTTTGTCAAAGAAATCCTCCCATTTCACCCCTTGACGGAATTCGCCGCAGCGTCCGTCGGGAAAACCAATCTGAAACAGAACGTCTTCCTGGGCCGAAGCGTTCTGCGAATTAAACGTCAGGAACGAAAGAAACGCCAGTAGATTGCATAAATTAATAGTAAATAAATTTTTCATACGTTTAACTCCATCGGCGGGATTAATAGAGGAATATTTTATTTATGGAATTTATTTTAATCGGAAAGAACGTTTTTGTCAAGAGGCGGGAGGAGTATTGGGAAATAGAAAACGTAAAAAAACGGCGGAATGTGGAATGAAAATCTGTCCGATTTGAAAAAGTATGGGAGCCGACGCTAAATCAGGCGCGGCTCCCAGGCCCGAATCAGTTTGTTTTGCTGGCAAGGATGATGCCCAGAACCGTCAGGAGGGCGCCTCCCCAGAAAATGGGATTGGTCGGCTCAGAGAAAATGAGCATTCCCGCGCAGATGTTCAGGAGCACTTGAAGCACCGACATTGCGGCGGCTTTCGAGGCGGAAGCGTATCGGTAAGAGAGGTTTTTCAAATAAAATGCGAAGAAAGTCAGAACGCCGGCGGCAAGAATCGAGTACCAGCAGACGGCGGGAACGGCTGTCGTCAAGGCTCCAAGGCCAAGACCCGCGGCTTTCATTTTGCTGAACATGGCGATAAATCCAAATAAACCGCCGAATCCGAAAACCATCGAAACGACAAAATAGGCGGAGACCGGTTTGGGCAATTCCTCTCCTTCCTTAACTTCCGGCTTTTTCATTACGGCGCGTAAAATCAAAGTATAGATTGCGTATCCCATACCCGTGATGAACGCGCAGATGAAACCGAACGTTCGAACGTCGAACGGAACGGCGAATCCAGCGTATTTTAATCCTTTTTCTTCGGCAGGCGCCGCAATTTCCTGAACGGCGACGGCGGGAACGTTGGCGGCAGATTTGGCTGAATTCTGTTTGGCAAGGAAATTACTGTATCCAAAGAGGGCGACGGCGGAAATCAGAACGAAGATCATCGCCATTTTCAAAGAGGTAATTTTTTCGCGAAGAAGGAGCGCGCCGAAAATGGCGCATCCGAGAATCGTAATCGTTCGGATGACGGGCAGCCCCAGGGCCATCCCAATCAGATCGTTGGCCAAAACGTGGTGGCCAATTCCGATATACTCGCAGAAAAAAGCGGCGACAATTAAGCCGACGACAACTTTAACGCCTGGAATTGAGGTTTTTCCGGTAGACCAGAGATAAATGAAGATCGGCAATGCAAACGCGGCCGCAATCCATTCCTTGAAACAGAGAATCCAGTCGCCGCGCCATGCGGGATTGAACGAAGAATCGCCCAGAAACCAGCCTTTGTTGATAAACTGAACAAAAATATAGACGACGCTGAAAAGGGTATCGGATAAGATGCACAAAAGCGTTCCGTACGCTTTATCCGACATGATTGTTTTTTTTTCTGAAGTGGGCTCCGTGGAGGGATTGCTCATGGAAAATCTCCTTTCAAAATGTAACCTTAAAGACGTCAAAAATCCGCTTTATTTAAATTTTAAGCGCAGGAAACGTCAAAATCTTAATTTATCGTCAAATCAAATTCAGAGACCCGCGTCGTTTATTCTTCCGGGTTCCTTTTAATTTCAAGTAAATTTTCAAATTTTTCTTGAATTCCATAGTCCGCAAACTCAAAAATCCGCGCGTTTCTGTCGGTATTTACCGCAATAATAACGTCGGAGGTTTCCATCGCGCAAGTATGCTGAACCGCGCCGGAAATTCCAATGGCAAGGTAAATTTTCGGAGAAACGTTTTTTCCGGTAAGCCCGATTTGGAATTCGTACGGAACGTTGTCCGAATCAACCAGAGCGCGGGACGCGGCCGGTTCTGCTTCGATGAGTTTTGCAAAGGATACCAACTCCTTCCAATGTCCCAGAATTCCTCTGCCTCCGGCGGCAATAACGTCGGAACACGCGCCGGTCGTTCGGACCGTAGCCATCTGCGGACGATTCAGACACTCTATTT
>CAZWOV010000328.1:0-3784 GCA_964635645.1 uncultured Planctomycetaceae bacterium
CCGAAACGTCGAATTTTTGCGTGTTTGAGCGAATAGGTCGGCCGGATTCTCAAGACGAAACGTACTGCGGAGAATTTCTTCAAAAAAAATTCAGGTCTGAAAAAACTGTTCAGACCTGAAAAAATTCGGGACGCGATTCGTGGTCGGAGGCTTTTTTTACTTTACGGTTTCTTTCCAGGTTGAGGAGAAGTTTGCGCCGCGGTAGTAGAAACCGACTCCGCGTAAATTTTTATTGAAACCGGAACTTGCGTCAAGATTGAATAGCCAGACGCACGGGTAATCGCGATAGAGGAGAACGTGGATTTTCTGGTAGATTTCCACGCGTTTCCGGCGGTCAAATTCTCTCAGGCCCTCCGCGTAAAGTCTGTCTACTTCCGGATTGGAATAGCTGATGAAGTTTCGTCCTTCTCCCGTTCCCCAGATATTCTGCCCGGAATAAGGGTCGGAACCCGCTCCCCATCCTCCCATGAACATTTCAAATTTGTGCTGAATCTGACGCTGGCACATTACGTTAAATTCCATTGACTGAACGGAACATTCAATACCCAGGAAACGCAGGCAGCGGGCGAAGAGATTGCAGAGTTCAATCCGTTCGGGTTTATTGGACGTCTGAATTGTGAAGCGGAAGGGGATCCGTTTTCCTTTCCATTCCTTGTCCAGAATTCCGTCGCGATCCGTGTCGACCCATCCGGCTTCCCGAAGGAGCGCGCGGGCTTTTGCGTAATCCTGCTTCATGTATTCCAGATTTGCGTCTTTCGGGAAAAAGGGCGCCGATTCCGCGAATGTTCCGCGGCACTGGGAGTCCAGACCTTTTCGGTGAACTTTAAGCATTTCCTCATAGTCGAAAGCGTAGGAAAGGGCTTGGCGAACGCGAACGTCCTGAAAGAACGGGCAATCTTCCGAAAGATTAAACCAGAGGGCGAAATACGTCCAGCTTGAAGCGGAGGCTTTGGTGTTCTTTTCATAAAATTCATTCGTGGTCGCCTGCGTCAGCCACTGTTCCGGCATAAAATCCATCGCTTCAATATCGCCGTTCTGCATTTGCATAAAGGCGGTCGCGCTGTCCGGGGAAATCTGAAAGTGCACGCGGTTAAAAAAAGATTTTTCACGAACCTGTTTGCCATTTACCAGATAATAATTTTCACGCCGTTTCAGCACAATTAAAGACTGCGGCATGTGTTTTTCCACAACGTAAGGTCCCGACGTGACCGGTTGATGTTCCTGTTTCTGGTGATACGGAGAACGGACGAGGGTAGGATCTTCGAAAATGGATTTTTCGTAAACGTGTTTGGGGATGACGTAATACGATATATTCAGCGGCGAAATCGGGCTGGGTTCCTGATGAAAAAATACGAGCGTCCGTTCGTCGTAGGCCTTCACGCCGAGGAGCATATCCGTGCCGGAACGGACGGCCGCGATAGGAACGGCGGAACTCATGATGACATTGTAGGAAAATTCAAAGTCATAAGCGGTAAGCGGCGTTCCGTCCGACCACAACAAATCGTCGCGCAGAATGATTTTGTCCATAAGGTGATCCGCGCTTGAATCCCACGACGTAATGGCGTCGGAGCTTCCGACGTATTCCATCGTGTCGAGACGGAGGGTGAGAAGACTGACCTGAGTATAGGAAATAATTTCCGCGTCGGCGGTGGAATTAAAGAACAGCGGGTTGAACGAGGTTGCGTCGGCGCTAATGTGCCGATGAAATTCCGCGTCGTAATCCACCTGGGGGCAATTTTCTTCCGGCTTCATGTTCTTTCTGTTTGGAAAACGCTGGTATGCTTCAATGATTTTCCTGTTGGCTTCCGGCGAATCGTTCCGAAGTTTTGCCGCTTCTTCAACGCTTAAATGCGGTTTGTCCGGATTAAAGAAGTCGTAGGCGAGATCGTAGGAGGAACAGACGGGTTGAGGAATCCATCCGCCGTTTTTTTGAACCTGTTCCTCGATTTCTGCCATTGTTTGGGGATAAACGAAGTTTTTTTCTTCGCGGATTTTGTCGCCCAAGTCGCCGAGAACGAATTGCGCGCGGCTGTTTTCTTCCGCCGCGGGATATTCCTCAGCCGTTTTTTCATGGTTGCTCGTCGAATGGAAAATATCGACGAACAGAACGATGAAAAAAATCAGACAGAGAGCCGCCAGAAATTTCAGACAGTATATTTCGTATTTTTCAAACTTATGTTTCTTATGTTTATTGTCGTTCATTTTTCGCCTCCCTTCATGTCTTTCAGCGCCGCGTCCGGTATTTCAGGCTGGCTTCATGCAGTCTGGTCCGTTCTTCCTGGGTCAGGCTGTCCATTCCGTACATTGAGATTTTTTTGAGGAGGTTATCGACTTCCGCCTGCAGTTTTCTGAATTCCTCTGCTTCGCTCAATTCTTTTTCCGTGGGAAACGCCGGCGCGTATCCGTAAGAGTCGTCTACGTAATCGTCGGTATCCCAGACGTTGGACGATGAATTTTCACGGGTAACCCGGAGACGGGGACGCCCATATCCGAAAATAGAGCAGAAACGAAATTTGAAGATGAAGTAAAGAAACGCGAACGCCGCGCCCGCAAGATGGACTGAGTGCGCGATATTCGTTCCGCCTTTCGCCGCGCCGGAGAGGTCCATGAGGACGATAAAAATACCCAGAATGAACGCCGGCACTGGTAAAATTCCCCATAAATAAAGCGTAACGCGGGGGAAATTCAGCGCGAAAAGTATCGTGACCGCCGTGACGGCTCCGCTTGCGCCGACGAGGCTTGCGTTATATTTGAGCGCAAGTTCCATTCTTGTCATCTGGTCGCCGTTCATAAGGAGATCCAGATATCCGGTCCCGGCCCACTAGATTCCGCTCAGAACGACGGAGAAAATGTAGAAAAAGAAAAATTCGCGTTTTCCGTAATGATCTTCCACATAGCGTCCGAGAAAATAAAGTCCAAGCATATTACATAAAATATGCATGACGCTGTCGATTGAATGGCAGAATCCATAGGTCAGGAAACGATACCATTCCAGAGGATTCGTAATGCACCAAACGTGAAGAGAGCAGTATTCCGTTATTTTTCCTCCGCTGCCGACGTCCAGAAACCAGGCGATAACGTTGAGCAGAATCAGGTAAAAGATCATTGAATGCGGCTCTTGACGCGCGGGGGACGAATTGAAACTGGATTCACGATAATAGTCTCTGTCCTGGAATCCCATAATTGGTTTTATCCTTTCAAAACATGAGGAAGCCGAAAAGAAAAGTTTTAACGCGGTTTCCCGGTTTTCGATGTGTTAAGGGGCGGTTTGCCGATGATTTAATCCGACGGCGATGGTTTAACGGCTTCCGCGTTGGCGCGGGTCCGTCGCTTCCTGAAGCGCTTCTCCAATCAGATTGTACGCGAGTACGGTAAGGAAAATCAGCGTTCCGGGGAAGAAGGTGAGCCACCACATCGCGAGATTCCGGTGTCCGTCGTTCAGAATGGTTCCCCAACTGATACTTGAACTTGAGGTGGAGATTCCGAGGAAACTCAGGGAACTTTCCAGAAGGATCGCGGCCGCAATACTAAACGTGATTGGCACCAGAACCGGCGCGAGCGCGTTCGGCAGGATATGTCTGAAAATGATTCTGAACCGGCTTGCTCCGAGAGCGCGGGCCGCGGAAACGTATTCGCTCTGTTTCAGTTTGATAAATTCTCCGCGCGTAAGTCTTGCGATTCCGGGCCAGCTGGTAAGCCCGATAATGGCCATTACGTACCAGATATTTGGTTTTTCAATGACCGCGACGGCGGCGAGGATCATGACGAGAGTCGGAACGCAGAG
>CAZWOV010000329.1:0-3783 GCA_964635645.1 uncultured Planctomycetaceae bacterium
AATTGAAAAAAACAAAATGAGAAATATAATTAAAATGGACCTGTTTTAGTCTTCATAATCATTTCCAGCGCCCAGCGTCCAACATTCAGCGTTCAGCGCCCTACGTCGCGCGTCGGACAGCCAAAAAGACGTTTTTTATTTCCATACCCCAACGCCGCGGAAGGAAATTAGCCAATGAATCATATTTTACCCTGGCTCCCGATTCTTTGCACACTGGCGACTCTTTCCGCTTTTTTTTCAGCGTCGGAAGCCGCATTCTTTTCACTGGAAGCAGAACTTCTCAACGCCATGAAATACGGTTCGGCAACGGAACGCCGGATTGCGCGGCTGATGAATTCTTCAGAACGTCTGCTCTCGGCGTTACTTTTCTCCAACCTGATTGTCAACATGTTCTTTTTCAGTATAATTTCCGTAATTACGCTAAAAATACAGGCGGAAAATACGTTTTTTGCCGGAACGTTCAGCCTGTGCGCGCTTTTACTGATGATTATTTTCTGCGAACTTCTCCCCAAAGCCGTCGCGCTTCTCCTTCCACGCCAAATTGCGTATTTCGCATCGTTTCCCGTAACGTGGGTCATCTGGATCTGCCGACCTATTCTTCCCGTCCTGACTCTGGGTAAAAATCTTTCTCTTCGTCTTTTCATTCCCAAATTTCAACCGGAATCAATTCTGGAACTTAAAGATCTTGAAAAGGCGGTAAATCTTTCTCAAGGCAAAAGGACGTCCTCGCCACGCGACAAAGCCGTTCTGCAATCGATTCTTTCGCTATCCGAAGTTTCCGCTCGGGAAATCATGCGTCCTCGAACGCACCTGCCGATATTTTCCAGACCGGTCGCCCTCAACGATCTGCAGAAAGCGGATCTGTCCTGCGGATGGATTTTCATCCAGGAAAGCGACGAATCCGACGCCATCCAACTTGCCTTTCCAATAAATCGGCTGCCGAATATCCCGCGGGAGGATTACGGTTCGCTGGAAATTCACGCCGCCCCCAATCTTTACGTTCCATGGAATCTGTCGGCGGCCGGAATTATTGAACTGATGCGTAAAGAAAAACAGGAAATAGCCGTCGTCGTAGACGAATACGGTTCAACGCCCGGCGTCGTTCTTCTTTCAGACATTCTGGAAAGTATTTTCGCGCCCGATTCTGAACGGGTATCGCAATTGACGGATCATGAACCAATTCGAAAAATTTCAGAAAATCGCTGGGAAGTATCCAGTCTTTATTCGCTTCGATCATTTTGCCACGACTTCCAGATTCCGTTCCAGGATACGCTTGATTCGGCGACAATCGGCGGTTTTCTGACCAGCCTCATCCAAAGACTTCCGAAAATCAACGATCGCATAACCTGGAACGGGCTTGAGTTTCAAGTAACCGGAAAAGCTCTCGCGTCGTTTATTTTAGAAGTAACGAAACCGCAAACGAAAGATTCGGAATCGACGGAGCAAGACGCCGATACTGAAAAATCCGATAAAAACACGCCCGCGTAGCGTACGCTTATCGTAACGTTCATAAAAAATTTTTTATTTTCAAAAAATTTCCTAAAAAAAGGTGGAAATCGCTTGAAATTTAATGAAAAAATGTTAAACTGAAACGTATTCGAAGCGAGCATATGTTCACGAACCGTCTTTTCTGAATTCCAACGATTGAAAATTATGAATACGTTATCAGGTTCAAGACAAATCCTTTGAATTTAGTCGTGTTGGGAAATATCAGGTATTACTTTCAAACAGGAGATTTTTTATGTCGGATAAGAAATGCGGCGATTACGCTTATTCTTCTTCAAAAAATATTGACATTAATCAAATGGAACAATACTTGATCAACAATCTCAATCATCAGAATATTCCCGACTTTATCCGCTGGTTTCAGGAAAAAAATCCTTTCTGGAATCAGTTTCCCGACGCCGTCGCAATCCTTGATTCAAACTGTTCATTAATTTGGTGCAATCGTCAATTCTTTAATTGGTTTCCCAAAGCGACCGAATCTTCTCAACCTATTCTGGAAATTCTGAACTGCTCAAAATTTACGGTCCCCAACAACGAAAATCAAACGGTCGCGGATCCTTTTAATACGTTTTGGCAAAATCCGCAAAATTTGAATCTAAATATGCATCTTCCTAACGGACGCTTTTTAGAAATAACTCTTTCTCCATGGGAATGTCCCGGCGACGCCGGTACTTTTTTGAAACTCTTAATTCACGAAGCGACCGAACGCTACAAATTACTGCGAAAATTAGAAAATATCCACAGGCTCTGCGATATCTTCAATATGTCGAACAACGCTCAAAATCCTTCGCAGGAAGAACTTCAGGACATGTTGTTTGAAGGAATCAGTTACCTGGCGGAAAACGATCTCCACTACGAATTTATGGAATTTCGTTTGTTCAATCGTTCAACGAACACTCTCAATCTTTGCGTGCACAGAGGTATCGGCGAAGACGCGGTTAACCGCCAAATCAAACCGGATAAAAAAGGGAATGGAATTATCGGCTATGTCGCCGTGACCAGAAAAAGCTATCTCTGTCCAGACGTGAGTTCCGACCCGCGGTATCTTCCAGGAGGACAAACCGCCCGCTCTTCCCTGACGCTTCCCGTTATCTTCAACGACGAACTGCTCGGCGTCCTTAATATTGAAAGCTCCAAAGAAAACGCGTTTAACGAAAACGACCGGCTTTACTCGGAAATTTTCGTACATGAAATTGCAAACGCAATCAACATCCTGCGGATTTTCGACAATGCAAAACAGGATCATTTTTTAAATAATCTTACGAAAATCCACGATACCATCAGCGGCGGAGTCAATCAAATTGTTATTCACTCCTCAACCATTAACAACAATTGCCCCCCGAATCAGGAGAAGATTAAATTTTCACTCTACAAAATGCTGCAAGAAGTTGAGAACATCCGAAAAGCCTCCTATCAGCTCGGAAAAATTCTGCCGATTACCTCAAACGACATACGGATCTCCGACGAATTCAGAGAAGAGTGGAAAAAAATCTTTGCCGGACAAAAACTTCTTCTGGTTCACAACGATAAAAAACTGTTCCGACAGGGACAGGAAATTTTCAATCAGTTCCAGTGTGAATTGGACTTTGCACAGACCGGCGCGGAGGCCCTTTCTCTGTTAAAACTTGCCAAAAGTCAAAACATGGAATACCTGGCGATCCTCGGGCCAGTCCGTCTTTCAGACTATAAACACACCACGCAATTCTATATTGACCTTGCCGAAATTTACGGCCGTCGGCATCCCCCGTTCGTCATCCTTCAGGAAATTATGACATACGACCCAAGCCATGTCATCACTACGATCAGGACCCGCTATCCGAAATTTGGAATCAGCTGCACGCCGTTTTGCATTGAACCGCTTTTCAAGGTAATCAAACAGGTAATTGAAAATGCGCCTCAGACGAAACCGCTTTTTATTTCGTTAAACGATAGCTACAACGACCCATGGGTTCTTCCTTTACCCCAAAGCAACAACGACTGAACGGCTTAATTTTTTCTTTTAGAGCGCGGCGTTGGATAAAGCCCTCGAAATTTATTTTTTGTAATGCGGCGCGGTTCATTCTCTTAAACGAACCGCGCCGTTTTTACGACTGTATACGCTCGAAATTACGCTGTTTTTGAGAAGAGAAATTTCCGCGGCGTAAAAGCCCAACCTGTAGAAAAAAGCCGACTGGCCGGGTTACTTCTTTTTTCGTTGAACTTTTTCCTCTTCTCCGGAAATTTTTTCACTTCCAGAAACGCCCGGTCCAATGATTCTGCTGAATCGGCAAGGAGCGT
>CAZWOV010000330.1:0-3781 GCA_964635645.1 uncultured Planctomycetaceae bacterium
TTTTTTTCGATTCCAGAAAATACGAAAACTATTCTCTATTTTAATGAAAGGGACGAAATATTCGTAAATATTTTCCAAAAATGTTCAACGGGGGGGGGTTCCTAATTTTTTCAGGTCGACTATAATAAATAGTGATAAAAGACGGCCCCTGGAGTTTTTCTGGACTGACATTTCACTCCGCTTATCGAAAATTTATAGGGAAAACGTGGAATCCAGTTTGGTCTGACCTCGCCGTTTAACTTCTCAGTAGGAGACCTTGAAAAATGTATGAAAGATTTACCGACCGCGCCCGAAAAGTAATTCAGCTTGCTAATCAGGAAGCCCAGCGTTTGAATCACGAATATATCGGAACGGAACATATCCTGCTGGGCCTCGTCAAAGAGGGAAGCGGAGTCGCGGCCAACGTCCTGAAAAACATGGACGTCGATTTGTCTAAAATTCGCCGCGAAGTGGAAAAACTCGTCAACCAGGGAACCGACATGATCGCAATGGGGAAACTGCCCCAGACTCCGCGCGCCAAAAAATCAATCGAGTACGCGATCGAGGAAGCGAGAAACTTTTCCCATACGTACGTAGGAACGGAACATATTCTTTTGGGGCTGTTGCGCGAAGAAGAAGGAATCGCCGCGCAGGTCCTTCTTAATTTGGGTCTCAGTCTGGATCGCGTGCGCGATCAGATTCTTGAACTCATGGGAAGCGGGAAAGATTCTTCCGAACGGCCCGTCGCCAGCGTCGGAGGCCCCGCCGCCGATTCGGATTCACCCAAACCAAACGGAAAATCCAAAACCCCCGCTCTGGACAGTTTCGGACGGGATCTGACGGAACTTTGCCGTCAGAAAAAACTCGACCCGGTAATTGGACGCGACAAGGAAATTGAACGCGCGATTCAAATCCTTGGCCGACGTACGAAAAACAATCCGGTTCTCCTCGGCGAAGCCGGAGTCGGCAAAACCGCCATTGTCGAAGGACTCGCTCAATATATCGTGTCCGGAAACGTGCCGGAACTTCTTCTGGAAAAGCGCATCGTAGTGCTGGATCTGGCCATGATGGTCGCCGGCACCAAATACCGCGGTCAGTTTGAAGAACGAATCAAGGCCGTCATGAATGAAGTCCGCCGTACGGGAAACGTCATTCTCTTTATTGACGAACTCCACACGCTGGTCGGCGCCGGAGGAGCCGAAGGAGCCATCGACGCCGCGAACGTCCTGAAACCCGCGCTTTCAAGAGGCGAAATCCAGTGCATCGGCGCCACGACGCTTGACGAATACCGTAAATACATCGAGAAAGACAACGCGCTGGAACGTCGTTTTCAGCAGGTGCTGGTTGAACCGCCGAACAAAAAAGTCACCGTTCAGATCCTTAAAGGACTGCGCGACCGCTACGAGGAACACCATCACGTCAACTTCACCGACGACGCTCTCGAAGCGGCCGTGGACCTCTCCGATCGCTACATTACCGGACGATGCCACCCCGACAAAGCCATCGACGTCATTGACGAAGCCGGTTCGCGCGTTCATCTCAAATGCATGACCCGACCGCTCGATCTGAAAGACGTCGACGCGGAGCTGGAACGCCTGAATCAGGTCAAGGACGGAGCCGTCGCCTCGCAGAATTTCGAGTCGGCCGCGTCCCTGAGAGACCAGATCGATAAACTGCGCAAGAAAAAAGAAGACATGACGGAAGAATGGCGGCAGAAAATCCAGGCGAATCGCGGCGTGGTAAACGCGGACGTAATCGCCGAAGTCGTCGCGAGAATGACCGGCATTCCCGTTACCCGCGTCTCGACCGAGGACTCCGAACGGCTCATGCGTATGGAATCGGAACTCCACAAACGGGTCGTCAGTCAGGACGAAGCCATTCGGAAAATTTCCGAAGCGGTGCGGCGCAGCCGCGCCGGTCTCAAAGATCCCAAACGTCCCGTGGGATGTTTCCTGTTCGCAGGTCCCACCGGCGTGGGAAAAACGCTCCTGGCAAAAACTCTTACCGAATTTCTCTTCGGCAATGAAGACGCGCTGATTCAGATCGACATGAGCGAGTACATGGAGAAAATCAACGTCACCCGTTTGATTGGCGCGGCTCCGGGATACGTCGGATACGAAGAAGGCGGACAATTGACGGAAAAAGTTCGTCGGCGACCTTATTCCGTGGTTTTGTTCGACGAAATCGAAAAAGCGCATCCCGACGTCTTTAATATGCTGCTTCAAATCATGGAGGAAGGCCGTCTGACCGACAGCTTTGGAAGAAACGTTGATTTCCGGAACACCGTAATCATCATGACGACAAACGCGGGAGCCTCCGCCATTAAGAACGAGTCGTCCTTCGGTTTCCAGACCGGCAATAACGACAACTCCTACTCGCAGATGAAGGCCCGCGTTAAGGAACAGATCGAGAAATACTTCAGACCGGAATTTCTGGGACGTCTGGACGAATTAATTGTCTTCCAGTATCTGACCAAAACCGACTTTGAAGAAATTGTTAATTTCGAGGTCAACAAAATCTGCCGGCGTCTCGCCGAGCACGGTTACCAGCTTATTCTTACGGATTCCGCCCGATCTCTTCTGATTAAACGGGGAAGCGACGAAGACTTTGGAGCGCGTCCGCTCCGTCGGGCTATCGAAAGCAATATCGAAAACCCGCTCGCCGAAGACATTCTGCGCGGAAAATTCAGAAACATGAATACGATTTCAATCGAAACGGAAATCGTCGATAAGAAAGAAAACTTCCTTTTCATCGGAAGTCGGGTCGAAAAAGAAGAAACCGTGGAAGAGACCGCGGAAGAAACTGCGGAAACGACCGCGGAAAAAGGCGCGGAAGAGACTGCGGAAGAGACCGGCGCCTCGAAACCTGAAACAATTCGGGAAACCGGCGCCGAGGAAGTCAAAGAGGTAAAAGAAACTCGAAAACGAAAGAAAAAAACGGAAACGGATTCCGAAAACGAGTAATTCTTTCGCTTATTTTAAGACGGCCTTTCCTCATGCGCGCCCAACGCGCGGCCAACGCATGAGGTTGCCGAAAACGCGGCTTTCGCGGGAGGCTCTTCAATGTTGAATTCGTTTCTGATCTATCTGGCCTTAACGCCCCTGGCTCTTTATTTTGTCCTTTTAGGATTGATGAACCTGACGGGACGCCCTTTTCTTGTGACGGGATTTCGCGACCAGATCGTACTTTTTCTGGCGTTAAGCGGCCTGATTGCGGTTGGACCCATTCAACTTTTTTTCCCCGTAAACGCTTCCTGGAGTTACGGACCGGGAACCTGGATCCTTCTCATCGGAATTTACGTTCTGGTTTGCGCGCTTTCTCTCCTGCTCCAGCGCCCGTCCGTCAACCTCTACAATCTGGCCCTGACTGAATTTCGCCCGTTTTTCGCGGATTCCGTCGTCGAATGGGATCCGGAATCCAGATTGGCCGGCGACGCGGTTTTCATGCCGACGCTTGGAATTCAATTTTACGTCGAATCGACGCCGTTGACAAGAACCATCTCGCTGATTTCCGCCGGTCCTAATCAGGACTGGAACGGATGGAAGGTTTTCCAGGAAAAACTGATGGAAGGTTTGAAAAAACAGACGGAAAGTTTTTCGCCAAACTATTCGGTCGGCGGCTTTTTCATGTTTCTCGGACTTTTCATGCTCATTGCGCTCCACATCCTTATTTGGGTCGATTTTGCCGCATTCTTAAAAGCGATCCCCGATTTTTTACGCTTTTAACCGGAATCCGAAAAACCCCGACGGGACGGCGTACGCATTTAAAAAAAACAAGAAAAACATGAAATATCCGAAAATTA
>CAZWOV010000331.1:0-3781 GCA_964635645.1 uncultured Planctomycetaceae bacterium
GTCAAGAGCCATGCACCAACGATTTTCTGTTTCCAGAATGTATCGTCTTCCGCGTGAAACGCCGGCTAGAATCGTCTGGTAATCCGGATCGTTTTTGTCCGCGAAAATCGTCTCCCCGCTCTTTGATTTGCAGATTCCGCGTCCTCCGGCGGATTTGGAAAGCGGCCCCGTAAGAACTTTGGACTTTTCAGGATATGAAAGGTCGAAAACTTCGTGCCGACTGTACCGTCCTCCGTCTTCCGTTAAAGCGTGAGCCACGTAAATATTTTTCTGGTGTTTTTCGTACGGGTAATAATTAATGTAAAACTGAGCGGGTAGACCGTATTTTCCTATTTTCTTTTCCTCTGGAGTCGGACAGTGGCACTTGTCGCACCGGCGGCGCATCGCCTCTTCCATCGCTTTTGTTTCCGGCCAGTCCTGGTCCTGACGCTGCGGAGTTCCAATCAAACAGTAACCAAATCCGCCCCAACAGTTTACCGTGTAGGTTCCGGCGTACGGAGCGCCCGCGTCAAGCCAGAATCGAATGATTTTTTGCTCGTCTTCCGGCATATTTACTCCCTGATGTCTTTCTTCTATCAGTTTCAGAAGACGGCTCGAACCTGTGCCTATCTCGTATGGCTTGAAATTGGACTTCTGGTGTTCCGAGTACGGCAGTTTTACGCGATTGTCGCCGAAAAGTTCCCGCCACGACATCATTTGATATCCTATTGAATAAAGAGGACCCCAGTGCCCGGAAATGTTGAATCCCCCTTCTTCCCGATCCGGATTGTGACACTCAAGGCAATGTTTGTCAAGAATGGGCTGAACGTCGCGCGGAAAATCAAAAATCTCCGGAACTCCTTCTACCGGCTTGGGATCGACCGGCGGTTTACGCATGATTAAATTTAAACGGCCGCGATCTTCCATGTCCGGAGTGTCAACGCGTTCCTCATGACAACCAATGCAGACGGTTACTTCGCCGGGCATTACGGATGTGAACGAGTGCATTCGCTTCACGCAGCGTCCCTTTTCGTCCATCGCGCAGAAAAGTACGCTGCGCAGGGGGGGAATGTTAAAGTAGGCGCTTCCGTTTTCGGAAACGGGAACCGATCCGAGAAGACGCTCGACGGAAAACGTGCCGCCGGAGGAAATTTCCGACATGGCGCCGCAATAGTTAATCGGCTTGGGCAGGACCTCGTAAATAAGCAGTTCTTTGACTGTTCCGGGTTTCAGATCCTTCATCTGGCGCCCTTTGTAGAGATTAACCAGAGCCAGCGTGCCGTATTCTTTCGATGGATCCGTTACGTCCGCGATCTCAATTTCACGTTCGCGTTTCATGACCGGGCGAACTTCATTCACCCAATATCCCGCTTTCGCAAGATCTTCCGGGAGTTGGTAAAGCGTTTCCACGCTCCCGTCGCCGGAGAGCATTTCTATTTTCTGATGGGAGCAGACAAGAAAATGTTCCTCGTCAAACGCCCACGGATCGCTGTGCGAATTATCGCGGCTGATGAATCGAACGGAACTCTGGTCGTCCGGGCCGTTGCGCGGGTCGAATATCGCGGCGCGTCCATAGTGTTCCCGCATCCCATGCCCCGGCGAGAACGTTGCGACGACTTTATTGGTTCCCGGAATCGGTTTCGGCCCCAGAAATACTCCGCCGGGATGACGATTTCCAAAATAGACCATTTGCCGCGTCCCGTCGGGATTGGCCGTCCAGAGATGATGAAAAACCAGGTGGTTACGGTCCACATATTCCCACCGCATGTAAATAATTTGACCGTTCGGAAGAACCCACGGCGTATTATCCTGCTCTACGTTGCACGAAATTTGACGAATATTGGTTCCGTCCGAATTGCATTTGTGGAGCGTCGCGACCTGCGTGGCCCAGCATTGGACGTACCTTTTGGCGCGCGTAGAACAAAAAATAATCTGATCGTCCGGAAGATAGGTCGGCTCGATATCGTCCCAACCTGACGGCGCAAAACGGGTTATGTCCTCTGTCCCGGGAATTTGACTGTCTTCGCCGATTCCTGTAAGCTGTTTAAGTCCCGTGCCGTCCAAATTAATTTCAAATAGACTGTAGTAATGTTTTCCTGCCGGTTGGTATGAAAAAATAAGTTTTTGGCAATCGTAATGAATCTGCGGGTCGCGAATATTGCCCTTCGGATCTTCAAAAATAGTACGGCATTCCTTGGTGCGCGTATTGAAAATGCAAAGTTTGCCGCCGGAATTTTTGGGAAATGCCGGTTTGCAGACGTCGATGGAATAGTATCCGATATTACCGTACCAGTGACCGTCGAAACTCGGTTTTCGTATGGCAAAAAGAACCTCTTCCGGCATTCCGACTTTTCGGAACGATTCAAGTTTGGAATTTGAAATCGACGTAATTTTCGTATCTGATGAAACGTTTTCCGCGTTGCTTGTTACGGTTCGCACACGTCCGGAAACGAGGATTGCTAATATTAAAAGGATAAGTATTTTTTTCATCAGGATACTCCTAAATAAATAGAAACGACCGATTCTCCTGCCAAAAACCAAATCTCATTTTACTCGGAATCCAATTTTTTTCAAGAGCTGAAAGAGATTTTCCAAAAGTTTTTTTAAGATTTTTGACTTTTACGGTTAGTAGCCGCATAGGAAAAACGAGTCTGATTTTATGGTGGGAAAACAATTTTTTCTGCGACCGGAGAAACTGAAAAAATACGGAAAATTAAAAAAAGGACCAGATCGCTCTGGCCCTTGATGTGCATATGGAATCAAACTACCTGTTCGCAATGCGCTGCATCGCGCGGGCAGCCTGAAGAGCCGCGTTGCGCAGTTCGGTCTCTTCCATTGTGGAAGCCGGTTTCACGGAAGCGTCCGCTAATGCTTTGTCAGCAACCTCTTTCGTAATTTGAACGGTCGGAATAGCCCGGCTCGTCATTAGCGTCACGGAATTGTTCAAAACCTCAACAAATCCGCCCGACACATAATACGATTCCGTCGCTTCCCCCGCTTTGATACGAAGTTCGCCGGCTCCCAGGCGGCCGATTACCGGAGTGTGATTGAATGCAATCCCATATTCGCCGTCGTAAAGGGGAAGCGAGACAAAGTTTGCACTCTTCTCCAAAACCACCTTCTCAGGCGTGACTACGATGCATTTGATTTCCATTTTAGACTCCAATTCCCGTCACGGGAGTTTTCTCGGTAAAGCGGGAGATTTTCGCATATCTCCCGCCATTCTGCCGCGGGAAACTATTTTTTCGCCGCCGCTTCCATTCTTTCAGCCTGTTCTGCCGCCTGTTCAATACCGCCGACATACATGAAAGCGGATTCGGGCAGGTGATCCCATTTACCTTCGTAGATTTCATTGAAACTGCGAATGGTTTCCTTAAGAGGAGTAATTTCGCCTTTCTTACCGGTAAACGCCTCTGCTACGAGGAACGGCTGGGAAAGGAATCGTTCCATACGGCGCGCACGGTGAACGACCAGTTTATCCGCTTCGCTCAATTCGTCAACGCCCAAAATGGCGATGATGTCCTGAAGTTCGCGGTAACGCTGAAGAGTCGACTGCACGCGGCGGGCGCACTGATAGTGTTCTTCGCCAACATACTGCGGGTCAAGAACACGGCTGGAAGACGCAAGAGGATCCACTGCCGGATAAATACCCTTTTCAGAAATTGCGCGTTCAAGATAAACGAATGCGTCAAGCTGACCAAACGCGGTAGCCGGAGCCGGGTCCGTCGTGTCGTCGGCAGGCACGTATACCGCCTGTACGGAGGTAATTGCGCCTTTTTCCGTCGAGGTAATTCGTTCCTGC
>CAZWOV010000332.1:0-3754 GCA_964635645.1 uncultured Planctomycetaceae bacterium
GGCGACTTGGATTTAGAGTGGGATGAGAAGACGAATCACGTCTTCATGACCGGTCCCGCCGTCGAAGTCTTTTCCGGAACCGTTAATGAATAAATAATCTGGAATGAAAAACAATTGAGTAAGCGGCGTTGCGGAAATACGCATTTTCTTTCCGCAACGTTCATTCCTCAAATTCCCTGACCGCCAAAAGAGCCTCTATCTGTTCTTCACTGCTCACATTCAATAAAGGAGGGTGTCATGCTTAGGTATGCGGAAACCCGCGAAGCAATTCTGAAGTGGATCGCGCGTCCTCAGTACGTACCGACCAAAATGCTTGTTGTGGCCCAGCAAATTGGAATTCTGAAAGAAGATTTCAAAGAATTCCAGAAACTCGTGCGCAACATGCATAAAGAAGGACTGTTGCGTTTCGGAGCGGGGCACGTGATTTGGCCGACGCTGGATGCGGAAGAAAATGAACGAAGAGTCGCCGGTTATTTCAAAAGAATGCCGGACGGCTACGGTTTCGTCTCGGAGATTGAGCTGAATCCCAATACCGAAAATATCAAAGACGACGATCAGGATATTTTTATTCCGCCGGGAAAAACATTAGACGCCGCGACGGGCGATTTCGTCTCCGTACTTCTGGACGACGACAGGCCCGCTCCGCGAATGCGCCGCGGCCGTCCGGAAGAAAAAACTCCGGTTAAAACACGCGGACGCTCCGGCGTAATTGAGAGAGTTCTCGAACGCAAAACGCGCTCATTTGTCGGTACGTATCTTGAAAATCGCGAAGGAAGCCGGGTCGAAGTGGACGGACGGATCTTCTCCGATCCGATACGTATCCCGGACGCCGCGGGACGCTCGGTAAAAGATGGAGACAAAGTCGTCGTCGAGATACTGACCTTTCCAACCGTCTGGCGCGAAGGCGAAGGGGTTATCGTCGAAGTCCTTGGACCTCGCGGCGACTTGAAAACCGACACGACGGCGGTCATGCGTCAGTTTGGACTCTCCGATCATTTCTCCGACGAAGTTCTTGCTGAAGCGCGGCAACAGAGCAGACTATTTGAAAAATGGGAAGATGAACACCGCGATCTTTTAGACAAAACAAACGGCGGCGTATCCGAAAACGACCAATGGACAAAAGACGGACGGCGAAATCTCCTGGATTTGTTCACAATTACGATCGACCCGGAAACGGCCAGGGACTTTGACGACGCAATCTCTATCGAGTTGCTCGACGACGGAAAAATGAAACTTGCCGTTCATATTGCCGACGTTTCGCACTTTGTTCTTCCCGATTCCAGATTGGATCGCGAAGCCTTCGATCGCGGAAACAGCGTCTATCTCCCGGACCACGTTGTACCTATGCTGCCGGAAATTTTATCCAACGGAATTGCCAGCCTTCAGCCCAACCGACTTCGATTTGCCAAAACGGTATTCATGACCTATTCGCCGCGCGGAGTCTGTCTCGACGCAGAGTTTTGCGACTCGGTCATTTGCAGTAACGCGCGTTTAAGTTACGAGCAGGTAGACCGTTTTTTTGAAGGGAACCGCGACGAACTTCCCGACGACGTCCAAAACGCGCTGAATAAATTTCGTTTTTTGGCAAAACTGCTCCGCGATCGGCGAACCCAAAAAGGAAAGCTCGATATTTCGCTTCCTGAAATTCGCCTGATTCTTGATCGGGACGGAAACGTCGTCGACGTCAAACACGAGGAAAACACGGAATCTCATCAGATGATTGAAGAATTCATGGTTTCCGCAAACGAAGCCGTAGCGCAGGAACTCGCCGCCGCCGGTTCCAACCTGATGCGGCGTATCCACAAAGCGCCGAGCATGGAAAAATTTGACGCTCTCGCGCTCTTTCTGGAAGATTTGGGTATCCAGATGGCGCAGAAAGCGGATCGTTTTGAACTTCAACGGATTTTAGAGCAAACCAGGGGAACCGCCGACGAATTTGCCGTTCATCAGGCTGTTCTCAAAGCCATGACAAGAGCGGAGTATTCGCCGGAAGCCGAAGGACATTACGCTCTTGCGAGCGAATGTTACTGCCATTTCACGTCGCCGATACGACGTTACGCAGATCTGACGATTCACAGACAGCTCGAAAATTTCATCATGGGACTTTCCCCTAAACGAAATTTCCGAAAAATCTATGACGAAGGAAAACACCTTACCTATTGCGAAAAGAACGCGGAAGAAGCCGAACGGGAATTAACGCGTACCAAAATGATTCATTTCTTTGCAGAAAAGGGAGACATGGATCTTGACGCCCGTATCGTCGGTTTGACGCACTCCGGGTTCTTCGTAGAATGCCTGGATTATCCAATCAGCGGACTGGTCTCGCTTCATTCTCTTCCCGAAGACAGATACCGATACGACGTCCGTTCGCAAACGCTTTGCGGATTCCAGGCCAAAAATCAATTTCGGCTTGGCGACCGCGTGCGGGTTCACATTTCCGACCTTAACTCAAATCGGCGCGAAATACATTTCGAGCTTTCCAGTATGCGCCGCCGTTCCATTCCGGATGAATCGGCCGACATGCAGCAACTTGAGAAATTTCCGAAATGGGAGGAACTGAACGCTCTGGAAACTTCCCCCCAGAGAAATACGCAGTATTTTCCGCGTCTGTCCCAAACAAAACTTGAAACCAATCACGTTCGTCTTGGAGGGAAAAAACAGAAAAAGCCCCTGAAATCGGAGGAAACGGAAGAATTTTCTCTTCACAAACAACGTACCCCCAAACGTTCGGCCGGCGGCGGAAAGAAAAACCCCAAAAGTAAAAAAACAATGACGCGCAAATGTAAAAACTGCGCGCCGAAAGGAAAAAGAAAATAGTAAAAAAAGAATGACTGGTGAAAGCGCAACGTTTTCGCTTGTCATTCTTTTTATTTACCCTTTATTCACAATTTCATTATTTCCCTTAATATTCAGGAATTCCCATGATATTAATCTGGACACTGGTAGCTGTTTTTATGGCTCTAACGATCGGCGTTGGCGTCTGGGGCATGAAAAAATCCCAAACGCTCGGAGACTTTTTCATTGGCGGACGTTCGCTTGGACCATGGGTCTCGGCTTTCGCGTACGGAACAAGTTATTATTCAGCCGTAATGTTTATTGGTTTTGCCGGACAGCTCGGATGGGGATTTGGACTAAACGTTCTTTGGATCTCCGCTGGAAATACGTTTCTTGGCTGCCTGCTGGCCTGGTTCGTACTTGGCTACCGAACCAGAAGAATGACGCAGAAACTTGAGGTAATGACGATGCCGGAATTCTTCGATAAACGCCTGGATTCCCCGATGCTCAAAATTTTTGCTGCGGTTATTATCTTCATTTTCCTGCTTCCGTACAGCGCCGCCGCGTTCACCGGATTAGCCTACCTCTTCAAAATCTCGCTGGGAATCGATTTTGTTTATGCGTTGCTCGGAATGTGTCTCGTGACGGCCGTCTACCTTATCCTCGGCGGATACCACGCCATTACCCTCAACGACTTCATTCAGGGAATGGTCATGCTCGTCGGCTCGATCGTCATGTTTGTTATTCTCACGGGAAAAGTCGGAGGAATCAACGAAGCGGTCGCAACTATTCAAACCAACTATCCCGTTCACCTTGATCACCGGCTTCCTCCGTGGTATATTATCGCGGGCGCGACTTTCATGACCTCCTTCGGAGTCTGGGGACTGCCGCAAATGGTTCAGAAATTTTACGCAATTAAAGATGAAAAACAGATCCTTCGAGCCGCTCTCGTCACCACCGTTTTTTCCTTTATCGTGGT
>CAZWOV010000333.1:0-3752 GCA_964635645.1 uncultured Planctomycetaceae bacterium
AATTACATCGGCGTCGACGCGCAATACTTCTCTTCCATCCTGATCCCGGATAAAGAGAATTCCACGTTGCCAATTGAACGATTTGTCACGCTTCGAGTCGGCAATGTTCCGCAAAAATGGATCACCAGAACCAATACGTCCTGCCGGGTAGCGACTTCGGCCAAAACGCTTAAACCTGGGGAAGAAGCCCATCAGCAATTTACTATTTTCATTGGTCCAAAGCGTCCGAAACTCCTTTCGCAATATGATCTGGACAACGTGGTTTATTACGGGTGGTTCTCGTGGATTGCGCGTATTTTAGTCGGCGTCCTTCACTTCTTCTATTCCATCTTCGGTAATTACGGAATTGCGATTCTGCTCTTGACGGCCCTGGTGCGTTTTTTGATGTTCCCGCTTTCCAAAAAGCAGATTCTCAGCTCGATCATTATGCAGAAAATCCAGCCGGAAGTCAAGCGTATCAACGAGAAGTTCACCGACCCGATGGAACGCCAGAAGGCGCAGATGGAACTTTTCAAAAAATATCGCTATAATCCGATGAGCGGTTGCTGGGTCATGCTTATTCAGCTTCCCATTTTTATTGCGCTTTACCGCGCGTTGCTTGTCGACGTAGAACTTCGTCAGGCGCCGCTCTTTACCGAAACAATCCGATTCTGTTCCAATCTGGTCGCGCCGGACATGTTCCTCTACTGGAAAAACTTCGTTCCGGAATGGATTGGGAGCGGTTACGGTTTCTTTGGCCTTGGTCCATACTTTAATCTTCTTCCGCTTCTGACAATCGTAATTTTCCTGGTTCAGCAGAAAATCATGATGCCGCCGGCTCTTGACGATCAGGCTAAAATGCAGCAGAATATGATGAAATTCATGATGCTTTTCATGGGATTTATCTTCTTTAAGGTTCCTTGCGGACTCTGCATTTACTTTATTATTTCCAGTCTCTGGGGACTGATGGAACGCAGATTCATGCCGCGGGCCGACAACTATCAGCTTTCGGCGGACGGAATTATTGATATGCGGGTCCAAAACGGCAAAGCGTTCAGCATTTTAAATTCTTCTCCCAAAAAAGAGGGATTTTTTGCCCGTCTGAATCAAAAAATAGAACAAATTCAAAAGGCGGTTGAAGAACGCGACGCGGAAATTGAACGCAGAAAAAACCAGGAACGTAAAAACCGAAAAAAGTAACGCGGATACGTTCCAGAAACAAACCTGAACGGAATCGGCAGACGTAAGAAAATTTCCCGTCCGACGATTCCGAATTTTCAAACAGAAAATGCCGACGAGATTATCGACGGCATTTTTTAATAGTTTTCGAAAACAGATTTCTTAAAAGCGAAACGTTTTTCCTCTGGAAAATTATTGCTGGCGCTCAATCGCATAGTTTGCAAAATCCGAAATCGCGTTTTTAGCCTCCGATTCCGGAAAGACGCCGAGAAGTTCGATAGCCTTACGGATATGCCCGACGGCCGTGGCGCGAACCGACTCGCAAACACCGTATTCGTCAAGCAATCGACGAATTGTCGAGTATGTTTCCAGGCTCAGGCGATTTCCGATTTCATCTTTCAGAGCTTCACGCTCTTTTTCCGGCAAAACCGCCAGAAGACGAATAATCGGCAACGTCAATTTCTGCTTAAGCAAATCCGAACCAAGGGTTTTCCCCATTTTTTCTTCAGTACCGAGAATATCCAGCAGATCGTCCGCAATCTGAAAGGCCTGACCAAGAAGACGACCGAAAAGCGCCGCGTTTTGGACGCGCTCGTCTTCAAGAACTTTCCGGCTTGCCGAATAACCGGCGTTTTCTTCGTTGGAAGATTTTTTCAGAGCGCACAGAACGCCCAGACGACACGCGCACTCAAAAAGAGAAGCGGTTTTTCCAGAAATAATGGTATAGTATTCGTCTTCCGAAAGATCGTAACGCCCGCGCGAACCGACCTGGCGCATTTCCCCGTCGCACAAAGCGCAACTTGTTTCCGCCACAATCTGATTCACAGTCAGGTCGTTAAGTTGAGCCACGCCGTACATCGCGCGGGCAACCATAAAATCCCCCATTAAAACGCTCGTTTCATTGTCCCACGACGCGTTAACCGTCGGCAAATGGCGCCGGGTCAACGCGTCGTCCAGAATATCGTCGTGAACCAGAGAAGCCGTATGGATCGTTTCGAGCGCGGCGCCGACAATATAGTGTTCCGTAGAAATTGAACCGACCATTCGGCCAAAAAGAAGATGGAGCGCCGGACGCATCCGTTTACCGCCAAGTCGAAATCCATGCTCTACGATCCGTTTAATGAATGGATTCTCACTATCAAGAAACTCGTGCAGTTTCTGCTCAATAATTGCCAAATCGTTTTGAATTACGGCATAAAACTCACGCAAAGGCGCGGGCAACTGTTCCGCGGAAAAACTTTTGTCCATACGTTCACCCTACTGACACTTGAAAATTTTACTGATTATATCACATTTTCAAAATCAATACTAGGGGGAGCGGCGGCTTTTTGAACACGAATCTTCGTATGTCGGAGAAAAAACTTAAATAAACCGTAAATTCCCAAATAAATTCTCCGTCGGAACGCCGCGGCAAAATAAAATATCTGAAATACGCTAAATCCCAGTATTTAGAGAATAGCAGTCTGTTTTTTGCGCGCAGGTCTCAGTCCTCGCTTCCCCCATGATAAACCGCAATGTCAAATTCTGAAATGGCCGGAACAAGCATCGCGGCAGTCGTGAATCCGTACATTACTGCAATGACGAGAAAAACGCCCAGGGTATAGTTCATCATCAAGGCGCTCATGGCGTAAAAGGTCGCGAAAGGACATCCAAAAGACGCAATGCCGATGGCGGAAGAAGGATTCCTTGCCCCAAGCGCAAGGAACATGGCGAATCCGCCGCCGGCCATGAAAGCCAGGAACGGTTGAAGCTGCGCATGAAAGGAACCGCCCATAGACAACATCATCCGCAGACAAACCGCCACGCCTACAAAGAGAAAAAAAAGCGTTCCCAGACTCACGCCGATAGCGCTCCGACTTCCGGCATACGCCATTCCCGAGTGTATTCCCAGGACCGCCGCAAAAAGAAAAAGAACAAGCAATCCGGAAAAAAGGTAAAATGAAATTTCCGCAGACGCTACGTTTTGCCAGTAAAGATAAATGGGAAAAAACAATGGCAACAGTACGATTTCCCGCGTATTCCAAAAAATACCGCCGAGTTTTCCAAAAACGATTTCTTTGGGAGAAAGATCCGTCACGAGCAACAAATCAATCGCCCGACCGTCCCGTTCTCCCGTAATGGACGTAACCGCCTGAGCGTTAACCAGAACCAGAGCCAGAAGCGCAAGCGGAATAAAAACTTTCATTGAAAAAAGAAAAGCGCCGGCATTTTCTTCGTAAAACGACAAATCCAGCAGACTGAAATGCTGAAAAACGCCCCAAAGAGCCGCGCAAAACAAAAAAACGTAACTCAGACGAATCAAAAACGCGCGTTTTCCGTAAGCCTTTGTGCAGACTTCACGCCAAAGAACAGGATTATCCCAAACGTTTCGGGAAGAACGCGCGGCAACGGTCTGCGGAACTGTTTCCGCGCGTTTTTCCAACGCCGCGCCGGAAACGGTTTCTTGCGGTTCTTCTTTCTGATTTTCAACGTTCAATCGCCCGGAATCTTCGTCGGACGTCTCCGCCGTGCCAACGCGGTTTCCACGCTCTGCCGAACATTCTTCTCTTCGGCGTTCCGTACTGTTCCATACTCGAACGCGAAAGACGGTCCAG
>CAZWOV010000334.1:0-3751 GCA_964635645.1 uncultured Planctomycetaceae bacterium
ACCTGTGCAACCGATGGAGCAGGGCAGATTGCTAAAAAGTGCCAACCAATGCACAGACGAACTGCTACAAGAGCGACGACACTGAGCATTCCTATTTGAAAATATTGACGTTTCAGGGGAAACCTCCTCTCAAAAAATTAAATCAGTTATGATTTGGCGAGGGGGAACGCTTCGGCGTTTGAGCCGACGTTAAATTCAATACAAAACGTCCGCTCGAACCAGCGTTCCAGCTTCTGCAGTTATTTTATTAAAACTTTATTCTCTATTTTACCAGATTTTCAATTAAATGCTATGGATTTGAGCATTTTTTCCTGTTAATTTTCTCAAAAAAGATGAAATTTTTCCACTTTTTGGGATATTTTGAAAAAAGTTTGAATTTAAGGCGCAAACTTTTTGTCAAATTTTTCCTTGCCATGCCGAAAAAACCGTGATTTTTCTGGAACGGTTTGCGGATTTTACTAAAATTTGATGGAAAAATTTTTGATGGAAAAAATTTAACGTTCGGTCAACGTACTCGAGACCGCCCCGTTCCTTATGGAAAATCAGGTTGAGGAAAGGAGCAGAGTATTTTAGCTTTTTTGGATATTTTTTAAATTTTTCCGCGCCGCCGTTTTCTTTGGGTTGAAAATTAAAATTTTTGTGATAGAATGAATTTGAATTTTACTTTCATCAAGTTAAACTAAATTAGGAGAATTTCATGCGCAAAACCATCCTGCCGTTTTTACTTTTTTTTCTTTTTGCGGTTTTCCCTCTTTCCGCTTCCGAGAGCGTCCGGGAATGCGGTATTTTTCCAGTTCCGCGGTTTCTGAACGACGCGGGAAAAAGTTTTGTCTTTTCCTCAATCGACGAGATTAATGTGACGGGGATCGACACTCCGTCTGCCCGTTACGCGCGGGAGACGATTCTCCAAACGCTTGCCAACCGTTTTAACAGCGGACGCGCGTTAAATAGCCAATCGTTTGAAAATACGAAACTCGCGGACGGTTCTGAAAAATTTTCAATTATTCTGGAAACGGAAACGGCAGACGCGCAGGAATGGCAGACGGCCTTTGAAGGCGAATTTCCAGAAAAGGTTCCCGCCAATGCGTTTCGGATTTTATTTGAAGAAAATTCCGTCCGAATTTTCGGGAATGATTCGAACGGTCTGATTTACGGCGCCTATGCGCTGCTTGATCTTTTTTCGTCAGACCCGGCAACGGGTAAAATTACCCTGACGGGGTTTCAGGCGGCGGATTGGCCGTCGATTCCGAGACGCGGCAGACCGCATTTCGTCTTAATGCAGAATCTTACGCCGGGAGCGCTTGACGCGTATGCGCACGGAAGAATCAACTATATCGACGTCCGCGACAATCCGACGATGCCCGAGACGGCGACTTATCCGCACCGCGCGGCGCCGATGGGGTTTGTGCCGGGACAAAAAATCGACGAGAAAAACGTTCGCCGCGTCATCGACGAGGCGCATCGCCGTTCCATGTTCGTTTACGCATGCGTCGCCGCGGCGACGGTGGAACGCGCGGAAGGGATTGTCGTTGGTTTCGATAAATTAGACGAAAGCCGATTTTATGAAAATGTGAATCATTCATTCGAACAGCTTCTGGCTTTGGGGGCCGACGGACTCTGGCTTTCCTTCGACGATATCGGGGTAGGAACCGACTCGAAAAAAGCGATTGCCAACTTCATGAATCTGGCCGGGAAGCACGGTCTTTCAGGAAATCAGCTTGCGTTTACTCCCGCTATCGGCGCGTATGGAACGATCGATCATCCGCTCAATCATGAATTAAGCAAAATTCCTGAATTCAACGGCATTCAGTGGTACTTTACGCGCGTTCCCTGTCAGGCGGACGTTGATCTTTGCGCTCGAATGGGCCTGAAACTGAAACCGGCCTGGTGGCACAATCTGATTGACCTTCGCGCGGGTTTCCAGAGCAACGCCAATATTGCGGTTTCCTTGCGTCCCGGCCGCGTAAAATCCGCAACGTTCCGTCATCTTGGATACGAGCTGGAACCGGGAGCCGAAGCCGGAGCGGAGGAAGAGAATCCAATTCCGTTGCCGGCGTATCTTGAACTTCATCCTCTTTCCGCCGGTTGGCACAAACCGCAATGGGACGCCGTTCGAAACGTTCCGCAGTTTGCCGACAACGTAATGCTTTTCTGCGTGGGAGGCGGTTTTCCGGAAGAATATCTCGACGTCATGTTTGGATTTTGGGCATGGAATCCGGAAAATTTCGACTGGACTCGCTGCCAGAACTCGATTTACGGCTGGATTTACGGACCGGCTCTCGCACAGACGGCGCGTGAATTTGACCGCAAACTGGTCGAGTTGAAATTGATGTGCGTCATGCCGTCGCGGCCGTTGAACGTCGGAGTAGACTTTCCGCCGCGTCTGCGCGACGTAAAGAATCGCGAAAAAGCTCTGAAGCTCCTGGACGAACTGGACGCTCTGTGCGCCCAAATTCAGGCGGACGCGTCGAAAAATTCCGCTCTGAATCGCGACCGTCTGGAGATCGTTTACCTTGAACCCATGCGAAAGACGCTGGAAATCGCCAGATTTTGCGTCGAGACGGACGTCCCGAAATATGATCCGGAAAAAATAAAAACGCTCAAAAACGATCCGGGGTACCGCAAAAATATTGAAGCGATTTACTCCCGACTTGCTCCGGAGCTCAAAATGATGGATCATTGGAAAGCCAAAATGCTGGCGGAGTAAATTTCTGCCCGAAATCAAACCAACTGCGCCGGGTATCATGTTCCCTCAAAACGCCTGCGTTTCATTTTCGAGCCGCAGGCGTTTTGAGTCGTTTCCTGCGAATTTTTCATTTTTTGATTTTCAAGGTCTTGCAGATGAATCAATTCATGTCTTTGGGAGTTTTCGTTCCATTTTTGGCGGCTCTTTTAAGTATGTCGCCGTGTTTTTCGCAAAATGCCGACGCCGTTCGCTTTGACCTTTCCGACCCGGCGTGGACGCTCGACTCCGGAAAGGGGCGCCTTCTGAAAGACGGAGCGGAAGGCGTCGAAGGCGCGGTACTGGAAATTTCCGGAGACGGAGAAAGCTTCAATTCCTGGAATCTCTCCAACGTGCCGATTCTTCCGGGACGAACGGTAACGCTTCGCTTTAAAATACGTCGAACTTCCGGAACGGGCGGCGGAACGAGCGGTTTTGATTTCACTAATTTCGACGTTCCGGTCTCTGAAAGCTGGGAAACGCGCGAGATTATTTCGCCGGTTCCGGTCAATATTGAGAAAACTGGAATTCATCTCGGACAGTGGATGATTTGCGGAACCCTTCAATTTGCGGAGCTTGAACTTTTCTATCTTACTCCGACGTACGCCGAAAGCGGACTAGGCGCCGATGAAAGCGTCGGCGGCGGCGCCGACGGGCCGGAGTATTTGTTTCAGGGTGATTTCGGCGGAGCGCAGGGCTGTTTCAGCCGGGCGTTTGTCGAAAGTTCCTCCGAATTTAACACGGACCGATGGATTATTCGGAACGGCTCGTCCGTCGTTTACCGTTTCGACCTGCGCGGAACGGAATTAAATCTTCCCAATTGCGCGGATCCACGCTTCTTCAATCCGAAACTTTCTTTTTCTGTCGGATATCGTCAGAGCGGCTCCGTAAAGGCATTCGCTTCCAAAGACGGAAAAAAATGGACGAAAATCGGTTCCGTAGACGGCGTAAAGTCGCTGAATATCGATCTTCCGGAAGAATTTAATGGAGCCGGAACCGTCTGGGTGCGTTTCACCGGTTCAAAACGTT
>CAZWOV010000335.1:0-3751 GCA_964635645.1 uncultured Planctomycetaceae bacterium
ACCTGTCCCGGGTGCCATAAAAGTTTCAGCGTTCGCGACGAGTTTGGAGGCCGAAAAGGACCGTGTCCAAAATGCAAAACGGTGATTACGATTCCGATGCCCGACAAAGCCGTAACCGTTCACGGCGGAGACGCGTTTGCAGACGGCGGAAAAAACGCCGCGGGAAAATTGGTTCTTAAACCTATCAAACGCCGGGAAAATATCTTCAAGCCGAAAACCGCGGCGATCATCGTTTCCGCCGCTCTGGCTCTTTTCCTGATTGCGTGGCTGCTTGGAGGCATTTTTCGTTCCAGCGGAATCATTGCTTTCCTTGGGCTGATTCTCGTCACTCCTCCGCTGGTTTACGCGCCATGGTTCTTCCTGCGCGACAGCGAAGCGATCGAGGATCTCGATCGGCAAGAACTTATCGTCCGTACCGGAATCTGCTCTGCGGTTTACCTCGCGTTCTGGCTTTCCTTTATTTTCTTCGCGCCGCAGCTCGTAGACGCATTCGGCTCCATGTTTTCTTACCTGACGTGGCCAATCGCCGGAGTCCCGCTCTTAATCGCCGGCGGTCTGCTCGCCTCGTTCATTTTTGATTTGGAGTATTTTGACGGAATTATCCACTCCATGTTTTACGTCATGCTGACGGGACTTCTTTTCTGGACGGCGGGTCTTTCGCTTGCGCCGGAGGACTCCAACCAGGGAACGTTCGCTTCCGCCGAGGAAATCGCGGCCCAGGCGGATCCGGCCCCAGCCGTTCCCGCGGCGGATACTCCCGATAAAAACCAGAAAAAAAAGAAGGGTAAGAAAAACAAAAAGGAAAAACCCGTCGCGCCTCCGCCTCCAATGAAAAATGGCAAACCAATCGACCCGCGAATGAAGTAGGTCCCGTCGATTCACCGACGTTCCAGACTCCCCGGCGAGACGGGACGTCGGGACGATTTTCACTCCTCTGCATTATCTGAATTCTCTTCGATAAATTCCGCATTAACGCCATCCGGCAGCAACGCAAGTCCTTCTCGTCCAAGCGCCTCAAGAGCAGTCGCCCAATAATCCGCTTCCGCAGCGGTGGCGGCAGTCGCCGTTACCGTCCACTGCCGCGGCGTCGGCCAACCGGTTTCAGGGTCCAATATCTGACTGAATTTCTTCCCCTGAATCAGAAAAAATCGAGCGTAATGTCCGCTGGCGCACACTCCGCCGTTTGGAAGATTAATCGTTCGCTCCGCTTTACGCTCAACCTTCTCCTTTCTCTGCAAACATTCCGGCCCGCCGATTTTAATCGGAGTTGAACAGTTAAACGTCGCAATATCGCCGCCAACCTCGACAAACGCGGAAAGCGCCGCGTCGTCCGATTTCAAAATCTCAAGAGCGGAATCAATCGCCATTCCTTTCGCTAATCCGCCCGTAACGACAGAAACGCCGTCGGAACGTTTAGTAACGCGAAACGCGTCCTCTCCCTCTGATTTTTCCGGCAATTCAAGATACTCCCAACCCGACGCGACGCGAATCTCGGCAAGCTCCTCCCGAGTCGGAATCCGCCCTTCCTTTTCACATTTTTTCCAATGAAACCAGAGCGGCCCGCAAGTCGCGTCAAAAGCTCCGTTCGTTTTCTGAAAAGCTTCCCTGGCCTTTCTCAAAAAATCAACCGTAAACGGCGAAAAAACAAACGATTCCCCCGCTTTCGCCCGATTCAAACGACTGATCTCCGAAGATTCAATCCAGGTACTGGTAAGTATTTCGCACTCGCGGAGCCGGGCTTCCGCTTTGGCAAGAAGCTCGTTTCCCTTCTGAAGATCGCAATTTTTAACCGTAACGCAAAGAGTACAGGTTGTTCCCATAACGCCGACCGGACGAATCATGAGAGTCGTAGTTCTTTCTTCTGACGAAACGTATTGCCATGAAAAACAAAGAGCAACCGTCAAAATCACGAACAGGATCTGATGGAAACGCTGTTTCCAAGTGAAAACCATTTTTTGAGGAGTAAGAGACAATCGACGATTCCTTTCTTTCAATAAACGCAAAATTAAATTTAGTCCGATTAAAACTGGATCTCCCAGACATTCGCCCCTTCGCTCAAAGGAAGATTCCAGCAATCCGGCTCCGAAACGTCCTTTAATAAGACGACCGTTTCTCCATTCCTGACGGAAAAACGCGGAGCCGCCTCTGAATGAATCTCAAGAGCAGAATCTTTTTCCGCCTGAAATTTCAACGTCAAAAGCCGTTTCTCCGGATCGTATTCAGCCAATGAAAAATCCAGGTTCTCATAGCGCGCGATAGCGAGCCGCCGATGATTCCTCCATTGAACGCAGGCGATTTGAAACGGACGCCGAATTCCCGGCCAATCCTCAGCCTTTTGATTCTGCGGACAGGCAAAAACTTCCTCCGCGTATTCGTTCGTTAACTTCAAATCGTCAAAATAAAGTCCAAGAGCCGCAAGATAATCGTAATACGGAGTCCCGGACGACTCTTTAAGCGCAGGAAAAGCCGTCTGATTCAAGTATTTCTGCAACGTATTCCAGGCGTATTTTCGATAAAGGGGATACTGCGTTCCCGGAATTCCCTGAGAAAAATCAAAAAGATCATTGGCGGCGTAAAAATTCCCCGACCGAGTCGGAAACGTCATGATTTTCGCGCCCTCTTCGCTGAATCCCGTCGTCAGGTATTTTTTCCCCCGAAGTTCAGGACGAAATTTTTCAAGCCATTCGCTGAAAAAAAGGCGGGCAATCGTCGGAATCGCTTTTTTAGCGGCCCTCGAAACGGCCTCCGCATATTCGTCTTCATCGCCGGCAATCTTGGCTAACCGCGCGTGAACAAGCATACCCGAATACTCTCCGTTAAGCATGTCTAACCACGCTCCCGCTCCATATTCGCGACAGGAACCGGCGTGAAAACAATAGTCGTCCATAAACCACTGATGCCGAATGACGTAACGGAAATAATTCCAGTTAGTCCGGACTAATTCTTTCATTCCTCGAACGTCCGCAAGCAACTGAAACGGCCATTCCGCCATTACGGTCGCCTCGTTCGTATCTCCATAGACGACGCTTGAACCAAATCCAGATTCGTAATTCGCAGGATTCGGATAAAAACTGTTAAACATCACAGGATAGCAAAGTCCGGAAAACGGCTCGCGGCGGTGTCGAGTAAAAGCTTTAGGCTGACACAATTCAACGGATTCAATCGTTCGAATTGCCGTTCTTCGCTCCAAAGCCTTCCGAGCTTCCGCGTTCAGTTGAAGCGCTCCCTGCCAGGCGCTTCCCATACCAAAGTTCCATGAAAAATTTGAAATATTTTCTTTGGGACATTTTTTTCCCATCGGAAACTCAAATGAAAAATACTCCAAAGGAACATGCCCTCCGCAGGTCCATTTTACTCCGTCGAGAAAAAGTTTATTCTGGAGCGCGTTTAAACGTTGATCTTTAATTTTGACAAAAAGCAGATCGTGATTCGACGGCAGAGGAAGCGTCCATTCAATCGTCGTTCCCGTCTTGCCAAGCATTGGACCAAATGGAGTCGGAACGTCGATATTTCTGAGTTTTTCTTCACTTTCGACCATAGGAACGTCCAGTTTTCCATTTTGCCCCATCTCCAGCATAAACGCGGTCAAAGGCGGAAGACAGAGAAACGGTTCCGTTTTTGTTTTCCAGTCGTCCGGCGTTCGAATAAAATCAGCCTCCATTCGTAAGCGCACCGTTTTATTTTTCTGGTCAAGCGCAAAGTATTCCGTTCTTTCTACCGGAAAACAAAGAGCCTGATTCACGCCCCATTC
>CAZWOV010000336.1:0-3729 GCA_964635645.1 uncultured Planctomycetaceae bacterium
CACGCTTTGGGGGAATGCCGAATCAACTTGACGTCGCGATAAATTCCCGCGCCGGGATACCATCGGGAGGCGTGTTTCCGAACGTCGCAACGGACTGCGACCGTATTTTTCTCTCCGAATTTCAGGTATTGGGAGATATCCAGCTGAAATCCGACGTAACCGTAATCCCAGCCGCCGACGTAGACTTCGTTTACGTAGACTTCGGGGAAAGCCATGCACCCGTCGAAATCAAGTACGACCGCCCGGTCCGCATCGTCCGGCGCAAGGTCAAGGGTCTTGAAGTACCATCCTACGCCGCGCCACGGAAGTTTGCCCTGTCCACCGTCGTTGGATTTTTCATCAAAAGGTCCCGCGATCGCCCAATCGTGAGGAAGGCGGACGGGAACGGAGGCTTCCAGTTTTTCCGGAATCAGCGCGTCGCCCGGTTTCAAGACGCCGACGTCCTCGGCCCGTTCGTTGCCCGGCGCGACCCGGGCGAAGGTCCAGCCGTAATTCCAGTTCAGCGTCGTTCGTCCTTCGCCGGCGAATGCCGCCGTGCAAAATGCGAACAGAACGAAGGAAAACATGAGATTTTTCAGTAAAGTCATTTTTTATCCTTGATTTCCATTGACAAAATTTCTTGATTTCAGGTGAAAAACAATTCACTGATTTAATCATAGCCGTTTTTTTTTTAAAGTCAAGTCGTTTTAGAATCAGAATCGTTTTTCAGGAAAATTTTTATTTCAGTTTTAGACGTCTGGATGAAAAAACCGGCGCGGGGCGAAATCCCGGGCGCGTAAACCGACTCCCCGACCGTGAAAGCCGCCGAACCTCCGGGCCTGTGGAGTTCCTTCCGCCCCCGTCGGCCCGAGTCCCGCGTTCTCCCGCCGTCCCCGGTTTTTTTACGTTTAATTCCCCTGATTCCCCGTCGCAAATTTTGAATAAATTTAAAAAAATCTTTCCCGCGCCTCTTGACTCCGTTTCAGATTTTGTTAAAATAATTCAAACGGAGTTTTTCGTTTATATTTCAAACTATGATTTTATGATTTTTGGAGAATGCAGAAATGAGAAAGAACCTTGAGAATCGCATGATCAACAGACGTTCTGTTTTGCGCATGGAGTTTCTTGAAGAACGAGCGCTTTTGAGCGCGATCCCCTGTCCTCCGGCGAGTACGCGGATTTAACGGCCAGATACGCGGCGTTCGAGCTTCCCGATTCGATGGACGATTTGAACGTCGTCACGCTGGATTTGGCGGCGGGCGACGGTTTGGCGGAGCTGAAAGCCGCGATTGAGACGGCGGGAAAGACGAAGGAATCGGATTTGATTGTGGTTCGTACTACCTCCGAAGCCAACGCGCTGACCTACGCCGACTCTGACGACCAACTCGGCATTTCCATCGACTCCGCCCTCTACGGTTCTCTTACCATCGTCGGCCTTGGCGACTCCCCCCTTATCCTCGACGCCAACCAAAAGACCAACGTCGTCTCGATTGAAAATTACGGAGAAATCAATTTTGCCAACATGACCTTTACCAACGGTTATGCCAAAAACGGCGGCGGAATCTATGCCAATAAAGGAACCGTTAGGATTATCGATTCCTTTATTACCAACAACACGGCGAGTTCTTTCGGCGGCGGGATCTGTCATTATGGCGGGGCATTGACGGCGGCAGGTTGCGTTATCCGTAATAATTCCGGGGACGGGATCTATTCGGATACGACCGACGCTCTGACGGTTGAAAATTCAAAAATCATGCTGAATACGGGGAGTGGAATATCCATTGCGAATGGTACGAAACTGCTCGTTGCCAACTCCGCGATTTATGCAAACCGCGAGGCCGGCGTCAGCGCGTCGGGAGATAACGTTCTGACTTTGACCAACAGCACGGTCGTGGGGAATGGAACCAACGGGGTCGAGGCCTATATCGACGGCGCCGAGGCCCGCGACGGCGTCGGCTTTACCGTCAATAACTCGATCGCGACGGCCAACGGCGGACGGGGCGAAGGGGCGCCTCAACGGCAAAGCGAAAGCGACGAACTGTATCGTCGGAACCAGCGATTCCCAATATCGCGTTTCTTTGAAAAACACGAAGACCGGCGTACGGGATCCCGGATTTTCGTACCTGCCTGATTTTTCGAATTACGAAGAGTGGCTCAATGCGCTGGATGAAGATTGGGATTTGACGTTGGCGTCGGATTCCATGGCTATCGACGCGGGCGACGTTAAGCTCTACACGAAGAGCGGAAAGCCGCAGACCAGCTCCGATCTGGCGGGAAACGCGAGAGTTACGGGACGCAAAGTGGATATCGGCGCGTATGAATTTCAGGGCGCTTTCGTCGAGGCTCTGAATATCGAAGTGGTGAAATCGGGCAAGAAGCTCTCGGTCGTTTGGGAAGCCGTTTCCGGCGCGTCGTCGTACATCGTGGAATATCGCGACGTTAATACGGACAAATGGACTACGAAGACGGTGAGAACGACCTCGCTCTCAATCAGCGCGAAAACGGAGACGACTTACGAAATTCGAGTCGTTGCGGTTTCCGGTACGGGAAAATCCCGAGCCGCCGTTGCAACCGTAACGTTCTATGCGCCGCTGACGACTCCGAAGCTCAAGGCGATCAAGGATCTCTGCAAAGACGATTCCTTTGCCGTTGAAGTAACGAACTACGCCGCCAGTCTGGAAAGCGTCGCGGAGTCGGCGACTTTCGGAATAAACGGGACATATGAAACGTTCCAGATCGAAAACGGCCGGCGGCTCGGCCAGTTTTTCAACGGGAGAAATCGTCGAATTTTCAAACGGCGTTTTCACCGTGACGAACGCCGTCGGCAACACGCAGTACAAGCTGGAAATAATGTTCGCGAACACTCTGACCAACTCGGAATTTGCCAAGGTAAACGTCAAAACGACCAAGACGGCCTACCTTGCCCCAACGAATCTCCGCGCGGTCGGCTCTACGAATAACTCCATCTCGCTCGATTGGTCCGATTCTTCAGCGAAAACGGACGCAACGATCTCTGCGCAGAAATATACCGTCCAGTACAGCGTCAACGGCGGAAAATCGTGGAAATCGGTCAGCGTAAAAAAATCGGAAGCGACGATTACGCGTCTGAAGCCGGGAACCTATCTATTCCGCGTCCTGGCGGCAAAGGACAGTAAATTTGAGGCTTCGCTCCAGTCGGAAATCCTCGAATTTACGCTCTAATCTCCCGTTTCCTTAACCAGAGGGAGGAACGCGCGAAAAACGTTCCTCCCTTTTTTCTGTAAATGAACGTCTGAAAAAGAAAAGCCGTCGCCGCGATTTCTCGCAGGACGGCTTTTTTTGAAAGGGTTACGCGGGGTCAGAAGTTGATCTGGAAACCTCCGTTGACGTAAGTGGAAGTGGATTCGCTGTTAAAGTAACCGTCGTAATCCGCAAAGACGGAGAAATTGTCCGTGAACATGTACGAGGCGGAAATTCCGAAATTGAAGTAGTCGTCTCCAACGAATTTTCCGGCAAATTGCTCGACTTTGGAGTCTCCGACAAAACGTCCGGTCGCTTTCGTGGCGCCCTGGTCGTCAAGCTGAACGGCATAGAAAGCTTTTGCGCGGAGCGCGAACTTTTCCGAGACGGAATAATCGGCTTTTGCTCCGAGTCTCGCGTAGGTCCAGGAATCGTCCGTTCTGTCGTAATACATTGCGCACGCGCCGGATTCCATGGCGCCTTCCTGCCAGATAATTTCACTGTCAACCGCGAAGAGGGGGCGGACGACGA
>CAZWOV010000337.1:0-3715 GCA_964635645.1 uncultured Planctomycetaceae bacterium
CTTTCGTTTTCCATTTTCTTTTCAGTTTCCTCGACCGCGGAAAGCATTTCTTCTAACGCCGCTAAAATGTCGGCTTCCAGAGTCGTCGTCGTATCGTCGGCCAGACTGTCGGCTAAACGGTTCGCTACGCAGCGCATATCTGAAATTATTTCTTCAAGGATTCCAGCCGTCATACGCGCGCGTCCGTCTTCACGGATGAGATTTAAAAGAGTTTCTCCTTTGAAGGATAGTTCTTTTTCTCTTCGACTCAGACGAATTGCGTCGTCTCTGAATTCCGTGGTTCTTTTTTCTTCCGGAATTTCATTCAGGCGTTTTGTGTCTTCGTAGATTCCGCGTTGAAGTTGAAGTATCGCCTGAATCTGGGTTTCAAGTTGGGCTAACGCGCGTTTGGCTTCTTCTTCGCGCATCTGACGCAGAATTTTTTCCAATTTGGATTTGGCTTTTTCCAATTCCTGAAGCGCTTCTTTCTGATTGTTCAGCGCTTTTTCACGTTCCGCCTGTTCAAGTTTTCGGCGCGCGTCTTCCATTTGTTTCTGGGCGTTCCGAAGAGCGTTTTCCAGAGCATGTTCGTCGGTGGCGTTCCGGTTGTTCTTTTCTATCTCGGGATCTTTTGCGTCGGATGGAGCCGTCTGGCCGTTCTGTTCAGAATTATTCTTATCTTTTTCAGCAGATTGTTTTTCCGACGGAGAAATTTCATTATCGGGATTTTCGTCGATGAGCTTTTGCGCTAATTCGCCGGTTTTCAACGCATTCGTTTCCTGATCGGTTGAAAGTTCGGAAACGTCGCGCGTCTGTCGAGTTCGCGCTTCAATGGACTGCTGTTGACGAATGATTTGATTCACGTCTTTTAAATGCGCTCGCAATCGTTCCGTTTCATTGAGTAATTGAGTATTTCTATTTTCTGATTCAAGTTTTTCCAGAATTTTTTTCAGGTCTGAAATCAAGGATCCTGCGTCGTCGTTTGCGCGGGAATAGGAATTTTCCAGAAGACGGGACGCAATGTCTTCCATGCGGAAACGAATACGCATTTTATCGCTTAAGAGCCTGGCTTCTTTGAGCAACTTCGCGCGTTCAGGATCGTTTAACGTCATTTCCAGCATTTGGGGGATTTTTTCATCCCAAAGATTAAAAATATGCAGGATTTCCTGTTGACGTTCAGGAAAAGAAGATTGGGAAGAGCTTTCGGCGAGGTTGGAGTCGGAAGACGCATTGGAATTCGGAGAATCTTCCGCGTCTGCCGTTTCGTTGGCTGATTCGTTGGCCAGTTCGTCTGACGTTTCATTGACTTCGTTTTCTTCCAGGTCGTCTTCATCGTCGTCTGCGAGAAGATCCGCCAGACCGGAACGGTTTTGACGTGAAATATCGGCTTGGAGTTCTTCTTCCTGACGAATTACCGTACGCAGAAGTTCAATCATTTCATTGAAATCCTGCATTTTTAGCATTTTTTCCTGAACGGATAGAAGCAGAAGAACGAGCGCGTCCATTTGTACGGACGCTTTTGCGCGAAGGGTTTGCGCCTGATGAATCTGAAGCGTTTCAATGGCTTTTCGCAGTGCGATTAACGTCGTTTCAAGTTGCGGAATTAAATTTTGATGGACGTTGAGAAGGGGCAGACGAATTCCATCGTTTAAACGTTCAAGCCAGGATGGAGTATCGATTCGATTATTGACCATTTGAAGACAGAGATTCTCAAATCCTTCTGCAATTCCATTGAACTCATGCGAATTTTTTCGATTATTTTGAATAATTCGTTCCGTTCTGTAACTGAACAGAGTCTGCGGCGAATCCATGTTCGTTGAATTGTCCCGTTCGTTATCTTTCTGTTGAACGTCGCGGGGCTCCGTTTGCATGGATTCAAAATCGAACGAGGCCAGGGTTTCCCTGGAATCGCGGATTTCCTGAAAAATCGCGTTGAAAAGTTGGCCTAAAACCACTTCGCGCCCTTCAAGTTTCCAGCGCAACTGTTCCGGAGCGACTATTTCCAGAGTAACGATTTGCGAATGATTGATTCGTTTGTCGGATGGAAAAAGATTGTTTCTGTCCCGAGCCGCCATTGAAAATTGAAATCGGTCTCCCGGCTGTAGTTGGAGCGGTTCCAGGTTCATTGCGAATTCAGACGAACCGTTCATGACGAACTCAAGCGGCGGAGAAGAGGCGTTTTCAAATTTTTGAATCCAGAGCGTTCCTTCAGGAGCAAAGGAGACGTTTTTTCCCGCCTTTTTTTCAGAGGATGAGTTTTCTGTTTCGGAAAAGTTTCGTTCAATCTTCCAGTCGTAACCAATCGCGCTTAAACCGTAATCGTCGGTGATTTTTCCTTTCATTGGGATTTGGGCGTTTCTGACGGCTGCTTCTCCGATTCCCCAGGGAACGACGGGAAGAGACGGAAGTTTATCTTCTTCCATTGCCAGAACCAGATTAATGGGGGAAGCCGAAGCGATTCCGTCGGAGTCGGATAGCGTAAATGAAAGCGTGGAGTCTGAAAACAACGCGCCGGGGGAGTATTGAATTTGTTTTGGATTTTCAGGCGGCGGAAGCAGTTCAACGGTACGCGAGTCTTCGGAAACGCTCGCGTAGGCAGAAAGAAAATCAGGGACCTTTTGCGAAATCTGGAGTTTTGCGGACGCAAGAGGTTTGGTGGATTCTCCCAGAACGACGACTTCCGTTCCTACCGGTATCTTCTGAACCGTTCCCGGCTGGATGGTTTGGGGCGTTAAAGCCGCGTATTCCGGATATTTAAGACGTAATTTAAGTGAAAGCGAAGGACTGTCCGCAACTTCAACGCGAATACCGCGCACAGAAGCGTCGCCGGCAACAACGTCGAAATCAAAAGATTTTAACACTCCGCGCAAAGTGTAGGAAAAATCCGCCCATTGGCCGGAGGAGTCAAACGTTTCGTTTTCACGTTCCATGGCGATTCTGTCATGAAACCCGTCTTCCGCGCGATACGAGAAATAAACGGTGCGCAAAACGTCGTTCAGATCGTATCGGGAGTTTTTTATTCCTGCGCGAAGTTTAATTTGAATATCGGATCCGCGGGCTATTTTGACGGCTCCGGACTGAAAGAACGGGTCTATTTCGAGTTGAACGATTCTCGGCCAAGGCGTTTCTGAAAGTTTCAAGAAACGTTCGGTCCAAACGTTCAGCAAATGCGGGGTCTTAACGGCGAAACCGGTAAAAGCGCCAAGCATAAGAATCGCTCCAAGAACGCCCAAAATCAACGGACGTAAACGAAAAAGGGGACGAAAGCGAAATCGTTCAATTTTCGGCGTCAATTCGTTTCGAATCTGTTTCAGAAGTTTCTCGCGCAACTCCGATGAGAAAGGATATTGAGCCGTTATTTCCTGAAAGTCCTTTTCGGTAATTTCAGGAAATTCGGACGACGCCGATTCCGGTTCGACGAGCGTTAATAGAGCGTCGTTGAATTGCGGAAATCGTTTTTCAAGAAGAAGCGCCAGAAAATGGTTTGAAACTGGTCGGCGAACTGGTATGACGACCAGTTTCCCCAGCTGTCGGAGTCCAATGACGACGGCAAAAACCAGAAAGAGGAATCGAATTTCAGGAGCGGGTTCAAAAAAACGGTCCAAAGCCATGGAAATCCAGAAAAGGAGTCCCATTTGGAAAATCCAGAGGCTAATTCCTTCTGCCGCAAGATAAAGTTTGATCTTACGGCGAAGTTTTTGAAAAAACTGATGAATTTCCGGAAAAAGCGATTCTG
>CAZWOV010000338.1:0-3679 GCA_964635645.1 uncultured Planctomycetaceae bacterium
AAGAGCAGGACGAGCGATTCGAAAGCGAATTTTTTGACGACGAGAATACTTTCGAAGACGAGGGCGACGGCGAATTTGAGGATGAATTCGATCTTTCCGACGAAACCTTCCGCACAATGAAAGGAAGCGTTTTCGTTTTTGAAGACGAACCTCTGCCTGAAGAAAAACCAAAGAAAAAACCGGTTAAAAAAGGATTCAAAGGCAAAGGAAAAAGCAAATCTAAAGGAAAGAAGAAAAAATAAACTTTTTTCTTCTTTCAACGCGCAATTCCGTTCGGTTATTCATTTGAAACCGTCGGCCGTCAGTTTTTTCCACAGCGTCCGACCGCGACTTTTCGGTCTTTGAGATTGAATCGACGCATCGCGATTGTTGCCGAAAAACCGATTTCATTCATTGAATGCCGCTTCCTGTTTCGATCCGGATTCAACGTCCAGCGATTATGATATGATTGCAGGAAGAAATTGTTCCCGCAGTTTCTTTCTGCACCCTAAATCAGAAGCGTTCTGAATCCGTTTCACGATCCTTGACGCAACGGAACGCGGCAAATCGCAAACAACCTGAATTTCCCGTTTTCTTTTCGCAGAAAAATTCTTCTCCCGTACGGAGTACGTTCAATCATGCGCGAGCCTGTTTCCGTTTACCTTCGAGCGATCGACGCTTCCGCCAACCGTGCGCGCGAGGCGTTGCGCGTCATTGAAGATTTCGTTCGATTTATCAAGGACGACGCGTTTTTGGTAAAAGAATTCAAAACGCTTCGGCATCGTCTGGTTCAAAATATCCTGAAATTTCCGATAGATCAGCGTCTGACATATCGCGAAACGCTGGCCGACGTTGGCGCGCAGATTACCACTCCGTCAGAATTTCGGCGTTCTTCGCTTCAGGATGTGCTGGACGCAAATTTCTCCCGACTTCAGGAATCTCTTCGCTCGTTGGAAGAATTCAGCAAACTTGCCCAGCCTGACGCGGCGCACGAATTTGAACAAATGCGTTACGCCTCGTACACGCTGCAAAGAGCCGTATTTTTCACGATTTCAACAAATTCGCAAATCCGGGAAACGCTCCGTCGGGCGACGGGAGAAAAACCGGTTCCGGAAAAAGAACATTGTTGGAAAATCGCGGACATTTCCATTACTTCCGACTGGACTCAGGCGCTTAACGGATCTCACGAGGCGTTTTTACTTACGCCCGATTCTCCGGAAACCATTAAAAACGCGCGTAATTTTCTGGGATTGGAAACGCTCGTCGGCGTCTGGGTATCCTCGGCGGAAGACGCTTTGAAAATACTCCTTGAAGGCGTTGATTTTCTGGCTTGTCCGGAAAATATCCTGGACGACGTAAAAAATTTGACGACTATTCCCGTTCTGGAAATTTACGTTCCTGTTTTTCAGGACCCTCGTCCGCAGTAGTCCTTTTTTATTTTCCCCGACTTTAATCCAAACGAATCCATGAAGTTCCTTAAACTTTGGCCCGGCCTGGAATATCTCGCGCGTCACGGCTCGTTTCGAGCGTGGCTCGCCGCGATGTTTTACGCTTTTTTTGCGATGGCGGTCATTGCTACGACGCTTCTCTGGGATTCTATTCTTCCGCCGTTCTCTCAAACGCTCCTTCTCGTCTTTTTTACTGGAACATGGATTTTGGGACTGATTGTTTCCCGCCGTTTTGAAAAAGCGTTCGAAGAATCGCAAAAATTACGTCAAAAGGACGCCGTCGCGCAAGACACGCTCCCGCTGGCTCAAACGGAATATCTGCGGCTTAATTTTTTTGAGTCGGAACGACTTCTGCGAGAACGTCTGAACAAATTTCCGGAAGACGTTCCCGCCCGTTTTTTTCTAATCTCCGTATTAAAAAAACAAAAACGAAAAGACGAAGCTCTGGAACAAATCGCCATTCTGGAAAAAACGGCTCGGCTGGGGCTTTGGAGTCTTGATCTCCCTTACGAGAAAAAAGTTTTATTGAATGAAGACGAATGAGACGAAAAAACGTTTTATTGAATCCAATTAAAAACGTTGCGGTAAAAAAAGAACTCTTTTTTTGTTTTTTTTCACTTTTTTATACTTTTGAGGGAGGGAACCTATTGAAATTTCATAAACTTTGTGATAATAAATAGATATCGTCAATTTTTAATCAGGCAAGAAACCTGAAAAATTTTCTTTAAACCAACCTGTTTTTTTAAGGGAGAAAAAAAATGCCCAGACCGATTACGATGTTTACGGGGCAGTGGGGAGACCTCAATCTTGAAACGATTGCAAGCCGCATGAGCGAATTTGGCTACGAAGGCCTCGAACTGGCCTGCGGCGCGAACGATCATTTCGACATTCATAAAGCGCTGGAAGACGACAATTACTGGCCCGAAAAAAAAGCGATGCTGGATAAATACGGTCTGAATATCTGGGCCATCAGCAATCACTGCGTCGGTCAATGCGTCCTGGACAAAATCGACGCCCGTCACAAAAATATCGTTCCGAATTACATTTGGGGCGACGGCGATCCGGAAGGAGTCCGCGAACGCGCAATTAAAGAAATGAAAGATACCGCGCGCGCGGCCGCAAAGTGCGGCATTAAAATCATCACCGGTTTCACGGGGTCCAGTATTTGGCCGTTGCTCTACAGTTGGCCCCCGACGGACTGGAAAGATATTGACGCCGGTTTCGAGCTCTTGAATGAATTGTGGACGCCGATTATGGACGTCTTCCAGGAATGCGGCGTTAAATTCGCGCTGGAAGTTCATCCAACGGAAATCGCCTTTGACCTTTACTCCGCTGAAACTGCTCTCAAAGCGATGAATTATCATCCGGCGTTCGGGTTCAACTTTGACCCGAGTCACCTCGTCTGGCAGGGCGTCGATCCGGCTGAATTTATCAAAGCGTTCCCGGACCGTATCTATCACGTCCACGTAAAAGACGCCGCGGTTACCCTTAACGGAAAATCGGGTATTCTGGCATCGCACATCAACTTCGGCGACCGACGCCGCGGTTGGGATTTCAGAAGTCCCGGACACGGCGACGTTAATTTTGAAGAAATTGTCCGCGAACTTAACGTCGCAAAATACGATGGGCCGCTCTCCGTCGAATGGGAAGATTCCGGCATGGAACGATTCTGGGGCGCGGAAGACGCTTTCAATTTCGTAAAGAGCTGGAACTTCTCGCCAAGCGATTTTGCTTTTGACTCCAACTTCAACAAAGATTAAAATCTACGATTTTCTTCTTGATTCACAGGTCAAAATCCGTATCGTAAAATTTCGATGCGGATTTTGACAATGAAATTGTTTTTAAACTGTTTTCAGGCTCCGCCAGGACGGAAAACGTTCTCTGCAAAATTTCAGACTAAAGAAATCTTTTTAAATACAGAAAAAAACAATGAAAGAAATAAAAAAGAACTTTTCAAAAATCTTTCTTTTAGCAATCGTATTTTCGGCGTTGGCCGTTCGCCTGGCTCAAGCTGAAACGATATCGATAACCGAACCCGCGAATTTCTTCAATCCTGGCCGCATTATTCTCCTCTTTCTTCTTATTTTCTATTTAAGCTGTCCCACTTTAAAGTCTGCAAAAAATAATACTTCCGCTCCAAAGCAAGAAAACCCGTCTCCTCAACCTCAACTTCCCAATACTCTTAAACGTATTTTAAGCGATCTGCAGCAGGCGTTCGATCCGGAAGAAAATAAAACTTTTCCATCTTCTTC
>CAZWOV010000339.1:0-3678 GCA_964635645.1 uncultured Planctomycetaceae bacterium
CCGGATGTTTTGAATTGATTTAATTTAGCGATTGATCTTCAGGGGCGCGGTTTTGCCGGATTTTGGAGATCTCTGTTTTAAAGGACCTCAAAAATGCCAATTACTGAAATTCTTACCCGAAACGCGGAGCTTTACGGAAACGAGATTTGTCTGGTGGAGCGTAATCCGGAGGAAGAGCATCGCCGTGTTACGTGGAAAGAGTACGAACTGATTGAAGATACCGCTAAGGGTTGCGCTCGCCGTACGATGACGTGGAACGAGTTTAACGAAAAGGCGAATCGTTTCGCCAATCTTCTTCTTAGCCGCGGAATTAAAAAAGGAGACAAGGTTGCGATTCTGCTGATGAACTGTCTGGAATGGCTTCCGATTTATTTTGGAATTTTGCGGACGGGGGCGTTGGCGGTGCCGATGAATTTTCGTTACGCGTCGGATGAAATTAAATACTGTCTTGGACTTTCCGAATCGGTCGCGCTTATTTTCGGGCCTGAATTTATTGGACGCATCGAGGCGATTTGCGATCGTATTCCGCGAGTAAAAACGCTTTTCTACGTTGGAGAAAACTGTCCGACTTTTGCGGAAAGTTTCGATCGTCTGATTACGTACTGTTCGTCCGATACTCCCGATATTCATTTGACGGACGACGACGAAGCCGCGATTTATTTTTCATCGGGAACGACCGGTTTCCCAAAGGCGATTCTGCATTCGCACCGCAGTTTGACAGCGTCCTGCGAGACGGAGCAGAAACATCATGGCCAGACGCGCGAGGATAATTTTCTTTGCATTCCGCCGCTTTATCATACGGGCGCTAAAATGCACTGGTTTGGGAGTTTTCTGGTCGGCGGTCCGGCCGTTCTGCTGCGAGGCGTAAAACCGGAGTGGATTCTGAGAACCATTTCAGAAGAAAAATGCACGATCGTCTGGCTTCTGGTTCCGTGGGCGCAGGATATTTTGGATGCGATTGAATCCGGCGACGTGAAATTGGAAAACTATCGGCTGGATCAGTGGCGTTTGATGCATATTGGGGCGCAACCGGTTCCGCCGAGTCTGATTCGCCGCTGGAAAGAGTATTTCCCAAATCACGACTACGATACGAATTATGGTTTAAGCGAATCCATTGGGCCCGGTTGCGTTCATCTTGGTATCGAGAACACGCATAAAGTCGGCGCTATCGGCGTTCCCGGTTACGGCTGGGAAGTTCGGATTGTCGATGAGAAACGGCAACCGGTCCGGCAGGGAGAAGTCGGCGAATTGGCCGTTAAAGGAAACGGCGTCATGACGTGTTACTTTAACGACCCGAAGGCGACGGCGGAAACGCTTGAAGACGGCTGGCTCTTTACCGGCGACATGGCGCAGATGGATGAGGACGGGTTTATTTATCTTGTGGACCGCAAGAAAGACGTCATTATTACCGGCGGCGAAAACATTTATCCCGTTCAGATTGAAGATTTTCTCCGTCAGCATTCGGATATTAAGGACGCGGCCGTCATTGGGCTTCCAGATTCGCGGCTTGGTGAAATTACGTGCGCGATTATTGAGTTGCAACCGGGACGGAGGGCGAGCGAAGAGCAGATAAATGATTTCTGCACCGCTCTTCCGAGGTATAAACGGCCGAGGAAAATAATCTTTGCCGATATTCCGCGTAATCCGACCGGTAAGATTGAGAAACCGAAGTTGCGCGAGATTTATTGCGGAAAGAGTCTGGTTAAGGCTCAAATTGAGAACTGATTTTAACGGTTCGGGTTCATCTTTGCGGGCGCTTGCGAACCGAGATTCCGTTCGTTTAATTCCGAAATATGGAGAAGCGATTGCGGTAAATGAAAGAGCGGGAGTACGAAAAGGACTCCCGCTCTTTGCGCTTTGGAAAACGTTAAATTTTCTTATGCTTTCTTCTTTTGACCGAGCATGAATGCGAGAATGAGAAGAACGCCCGCCGCGATTAGAAGCGGAACAGCGATCAGCGGACGATAGTAGAGCCAGGCGATTGAAATCGTGACGAGAGATCCGGCGCCTGCGGTAAGGAATGCGGCCGTGCCCGTTAATCCTCCGACAATCCTGCCAAGAATCGGGACCACGTCGGCCAGTACGGAGAGGGGGGCAAAGATCTTGTTTAGCCCGATTGCCATCAGGATGAAACCGAGTGCGCGAAGCCCCCAGCCCAACGTTGAATTTGCGGATTGGGCATTACTGAACATTTTATTTGCCGAGACGGTTCCCGTCTCAAGGAGTTCGATCGGACCGGTTTCCGTCTGGTAAGCGGCGAGCGCCCCGTTTTGCTGGCATGCGACGACGCTGACGGGACCATTGGGAACGTATTCAAACGTAATACGAACGTCGCCGATCTGCGGATCGCGCGGGTTGGCGCCGATATAGTATCCGCCCTCTTCTGGACGCGGTTCGGTCGGTTGTTGATTCCGAATGTCCGAGTCAGTTTGGGGCGCGTCTGAAACGATACCGACGGCTTGACGCGATGTTTCAGGCTCCGCCGAAGCCTCCTCCGTCTGGTTGGGAGCCGCCGCGTCGGCGTTCTGATCCATTGCGGCCGAAGTTGATTCGCGGGGCGTTGAAGACGCGTCGTGGTCCTGGTTTTCAGCCGGAGCCGGAGCGGCGTTCGAAACCGGTTTCCCTTCCTTAACTTCAATTTTTTGCCAATCGTCTTTCATTTTTATGAGGGACGGGCTAAGCTGGTATTGTCCCAAACGGGCCGTTGACGCGACTTGTTCCTGATTTGAGTAAGGCAATGCCGGATTGTCGCGACCCGGTTCCTTGAAATTGGAAGAATCAATCGCGTCGGAAGACCATGTTTTGACATAGGAATAAGTTTTGACGGTTTCAGAACTGCCGCCGAGTTTTTTTTCAGTACTGGTATCGACGCGTTCGTCCCACTGGAACATTTCGACTTTTCGTCCCAGTTTGATTGCGTTTACGGAAATATTGGGGAACTCGGCGTCCGTAAGCGTTTCGTCCGTTTTCATTTCTCCGACGACATAGACTAATTTTCCGTCGTTTGCCGTCTCCGGATTATCGGCGTTTGCCGCGACGTAATTTGACGCTCCTTCTTCCAATGCGCAGTAACGTTTGACCGTTCTGCCTTCATTCCAGAAAAGCAGGCAAACGGAAGCCAGCGCGACAACGCAGCCGACGAGAATTCCTTTGATGGAATTTCCCAGTCTTGAACTCCAGGATTCGGTATGTTTTTCTGTAATTGACGTCATAATTTTCCGAGTTTTATTGATTAAATGTTACCGTTTTACTTCCATTCCCATAGCGTTTGCCGCGATGTTTGCCGCGATGTTTGGCGCGGCGTTTGGCGCAATGTTTGCCGCGGCGTCAAACGTTTGTTTCATTTGCAGACGCGGATATTGCGGTAAAAGACGGTGGATTTTCCGTGAAGCCCCTGGAAACCGATGAACCCGACGGTATCGGCGTCGGCCAACGCTTTGCCCTGGAATTTCTTTTCAATTTCCGTGCCGTTCGGACTGATTTTATTGTCTTTCCACTGGCTCATGTCCATTTCGTTAACTTTTTCGCCGTTAAGCCAGATTTTGATAACGGTTCCTTTGGATTCGACGACCATTTTATTCCATTCTCCGGCCGGTTTGGTTGCGACGGTCGTAGGAGCCTGGTAGCCGTAAAACGCGGCGTTTCCGTGATAATTCGGCTGACTTCCCGCGTCGTCCA
>CAZWOV010000340.1:0-3676 GCA_964635645.1 uncultured Planctomycetaceae bacterium
CAAAAGTTTCTGCCGAACATTTGAAAAGCGAATGTTCGGCGGACGCCTTTTACCGCGCAATGGGAGTTAGCGTACCTGATTTTCGCCAGTATGAACGCAACGGACAGGTTGTCAAGCTGTCGCAGTTCATGGAAAACGTCAAACCGTTTGCAAGCTGGTGGAACAGCGCGAGTTCGCAGGAAAAAGACCAAATGCGGAGTCGGCTTTTAGACGGATTTCATACCGACGTTCTTTTAGGCAACTGGGACGTTCTGGGCATGGGCGGAGACAACATTCTGGTTGACCGGAACGGAAATCCGCAGCGTATTGACAACGGAGGCTCTCTCGGTTTTCGAGCGCAGGGAACCCCCAAAACGCCCGCCCAATGGAAAGACGGCTGGCCGGACGACGTTTGGACGATGAGAGGCCTGAATCCGGACCGCACCGATTTTGCTTACGCAAACCATTGGACCAAAGAAGTTTTCAGCGAATTCAAAACGCTGGACATTTTAACCGGAATCGCCAAAAAAGACTGGTCCAAAGCTCTGGACGTACTGAGCGCGGAAGATCGGGCGGTTGTGGAGAAACGCCTTGCTGAGATTCGCCGGCTGGCCGAACGCGCCGAGCCGTATCATACGGAAGGATACGTTGAAGAGGGCGTCGAGACGATTATTTCACACTCTTACCGGCTATCCAAGGAAGGATTCCGCGAAGCGGCGCCGAAACAGATTTCGCAGGGGAATTTTGGTTTCTGCCGTTCGCAAAGGCAGAGCCGATTTCAGCCGCAGACTTCAAACGCGGCCGCGCTGGATCTGAAAGTTCAGAACGCCGTCGAAAAAGCCCTCAAGACGGTCAATTTCCATTTAGAGGATAAGAACTACAATCAGACGGCCCTTCAAGCCGCGTACGATCTAAAGCCTGAACTTCAGCAGATTCTTGAGACCGGGAGCGAGACGGAAAAGGCGGGGGCGAAACATTATCTTGACGCGATTGAGAAAATTCAGAAGAAGGTAAAAAGCAAGGCGAAAAAACCGCAGAAACTTCCCTTCATCGACTGCTCCGTTTCCGTCTCCGCGCCGATTCCGACTGCGCCTCAGCCCGAAGCGCCCGCGCAGAAATACCGTTCGCTTACCGACTGGATTCACTCCTCCATGACCCCGGAAGAGGTGAAGTATATCGTCGAGTGGCAGAGTGTTCAATCGAGTGATTCATATTATCCAAAGGCATGTTCGTATAAAATTGCGAAACTCTTTTCACAGGGGATTAAAACGATTCAGGACGCCCAAAAGGCGGGATATTACGTCGGCATAGAAAACAATACAGGAACTCCCGGAAGGCACTGGAAATCCATTTTAAAACAAATGTATGAAATTTCGAGAGATACAAAAGAACTTAATGTTTTGATGAATGCGTATTGGAAATACCAGTCTGCGATTGAGTTGCTCCTTGAAAACACCGATTTTGAAGGAAAAGATTCGGCAACGCGAACTGTAATTTTAGCGCGTACCGAAAATGAAGGTATCTTTGGCGCAAGGCCGGACGTTGGGTTATTAAAGTTTTCAACCGGCGTGAACGAAAGTCACTCGATATTCAATGTCACGCAAGTTTATGGCGACGTTCTTACGATGGTTCGCGTTCCTTATCATCGAATAACCGGAGCCTATTTTCTAGAAAGAAGTTCGGGGTTCGAAAAAACATGTTTCGCAAATGACAAAGAAAATGAATTTAATGCCGATACGCATGGATTAGATATTTATTGCGTTAAAAAAGGCGCGGCAGTCAAAGGCGAAAATTTAGCTCCGTACCGGCAGGTCTTTTTGCAGTTAGAAAAAAGAAACAAAAAATAACCTCTTGCTATTTTTTAAAATTTCTGGTATAATATAAATGGAGGATTTTATGAAAAAGAAAACTATTTTTAATGGATACGAATACAAAGAATACATTATAAACGTCGGCAAAATATCTACAATGTCAAAACCAGACATGGATGATTACAGCGGTTATGCAGACATTGTAACCGAAGATGGGAAATTTGAAATTCGGGGTAAACCTGCATTTGTAATTCTATGCGGCCAAGTGCTCATGGCAACAGAAGATTATACAGACAATTTTTCTTGTAGCGACCCGCGCGTCATCTGCATGTACCTCTGGAACCTGCGCCGTCATTTTTACGGACTCCCTGATGAAGTCCCTCCGGTTCCGACGAGGAAAGAGGCGCGGAAATGGTTGAAAGACGCGGACATTCCGCTTGAACCGCGGGAATTTTCTAACGATGACGACTACTCCCCTAAAACAGAAAAATTCCTTTTCAACAACAAACTGTAGGAGGTCCAATCATGTGGTTTTTTTGCAAATCGGGGTATTTTTCGGCGGTCCAGCATTTTGAGAAGCCGGGAGTCATTCATGTCCGCGCCCGTTTTTCCGGCGATTTGGAGCGGTTGTGCCGGAAGCATGGGGTTGAGCCGAAGGTACTGGAAACGCCGAACAACGACTACCGTTACCGGATGGATTTCGACCGCGGCGACTGGGCGAAAATCGTAATGGAAGAATCGCTATCAATCGACTACACGAATTTCAAAAACGCGGTTCACGACGGCACGCCCCGCGACTCCGCGTACATGAACTGCTGGGCGGCGTTGAATCGGGCGCAAAAGTAGCGGGAATCATCGGGTTCAAACGGTTTTAAATGTTTGAGCCTTTTTTTGTTTTTGGGGAACCTTTTTTTTGTTTTTTTATGAAAAATATCATTCCGCCTATTGACATGGATTTTCAGTTATGGTAAACTGACGGTATCAGAATTTATTCTTCCGGAACGTCTCAACCGGATTTTCAGTCGGCTGCACGTCTCATACCAGCCGCGAACGTTCTTTTTGCGGAAATATGGACAAGATTATCAGATTTGACCTGCGCAACCCGCGAGCGAAGCGTCTTCTGCGCCTTCCGGCAGGAGTTGAGGGCGATAAATCGCTGATGATGTGGAAGGAGCTTTGCCGAACCGGGCGGTACGTGACGGACGGCGAATCGCACGAGATAGACGCAGGCTTCTTAAACCGCATGGTAGATTCTTTCAATCGCCGCCGCGCTAAAGGTATTGAAGTTCCCTGCCCGATCGGACACAATCACGACCCGGAAAACCGCCGCGGCCGGATGGTTTATCTGGAAACGCGGAAAAACGAACGGGGAGGCGTTTCTCTCTGGGGAATCATTGAATTTACGGACCGGGAAGCCAAAGAAAAATTAAAACATTCCGACGTGTCCATCGACGCGCCCGCCGACATGGAGGACGGCGACGGCGAAACGCATCAATACGCGCTTGAACACGTCGCGTTTACCGATTATCCGGTCGTATCCGGAATGGAAGGTTTCTCCGACGTGTCCTTTTCAGTGATCGATCGGCAGGAGAAACTGGCGGAAAAAATCAATGAAAAATTCACCCTTGACGCGCTGATAGCCAAAATGGGACTGACGCGGAAATTTAACTCTCCGTCCGACGTTTACTCAGCTATCTGGCGCGAATTTCAGAAGTTGAAAGCGAGAGACAAAGCCGGAGAAATCCCGGACGGCAATCATAAAGAAATGGAGGATTCAGAAATGAGCCAAAACGCGGAAAAATTTTCCGACGAGCGCGGCCGGCTTGACGGCGAAGCGGAGCTGAGCCGGAAAAAACGCAGGAAATTTGCGGAAGACGAAACGGAGG
>CAZWOV010000341.1:0-3675 GCA_964635645.1 uncultured Planctomycetaceae bacterium
AGACGGGGTATATCAAAAAAGAAAAAAGAAAAAAAATATCAAATTTTTTTCTTTTTTTGGGGCTTACCCCCTTGACAGATTAAAAATTTCATATACTCAGAAACGTTTTCCTATTATGGAAAAAAGAAGAGTCCAAACGTATAAATCAATTCCGCAACAAAATACCACCCGGCTTGCCGGTTTTCAAAAGAGTTGATTTATTGGGCGGCGTTTCCATGCGATTATTTCTTGCGCGTATACGATATTTGTGTGCATGCAGTTGACAATACATGGGGCGCCAAGCCTATGTATCTTTTGCCCAGCGGCGTGGGTGTTGTGGAATAGTATGGGGCTCGGCGCTCTCTGTTTTTTCTTGGTTTAACTTCAAAATAATAATCAACTGCAAGGAAACGCCATGTACACTTTGAACCCCAGGGCGGCGTATCAAAAATATGGCGAAAACGTCTACGTACGCAATATTGAGTCTCAAAAGGATTTCTGTTTCAACGAGATCGCCGGAGATATTCTGGATATTGTCGGTAAAGGAGCGTCCGAAAAAGAGATCCTCGATACTTTGAGAAAAACGTATCGGGTCGGCGAAGTTCCTTCTTTTGAAAACGACATCCGCTCTTTTCTGGCGCTGTTGGCCGAAAATCGGATCATCCTGAAAACGGAGACCGAAAATAAAAATAAAACGGAGCGGAGCTTACCCCTTCGCGTCAGCGAACAATTTCGAGAATACTGTACGAAGGTCCATCGGTTATGGAACGTGTGTTTTGAACTAACCTATCGCTGCAACGAAAAATGCATCCGCTGTTACGTGGACTCCCCGTCGAAACCGGCCGAAGAAATGAATCTGGAACAATACCGGAAAATCATCGACGAACTTCATGAAATGGGCTGTCTGAACGTCCTGGTCACCGGCGGAGAACCGACGCTTCATCCCGATTTTCTGCCGATCTGCGAATACATCGCCCAGAAAAAATGCTTCTCGACGTCTACATAAACGGTCTGCACTGGAGCGAGGAGCTGATCGACCGTATCTGCAATCTGTCGGTAAACAGCGTTTCCGTCAGTCTTTACGGCGGGGACGCGGAGACGCGCGACGCCATGACGCGGGTCAAAGGCTCCTTTGAAAAAACAACCCGTACCATGCTGATTTTCAAGAGCCGCGGCGTCGAAACTTTCGCAAAAGCCAGCGTCGTGAAACAGAATTTCCCCGGGCTCGAAAATTTGTTGAAGTTCGGCAAACAGATCGGTATTAAAATCTCTCCGTCCTTTGCGATTACCCCGACGCAAAACGGATAAATTAAGAATTCTTTAATGCTGGACATGGATTCCTATCGTCAGGCCCTGCTGATTCTTGAAAAATACGCGGACGGCGAGGCGATCGTTTCCAACGCCTGTAAATTCGGCTTGCGGGACATGAACGGTCCCGTCTGCTCCGTCGGCCAGGACACGTTAAATATTAATCCTTACGGCGAAATTTCTCCATGCAATACGCTTACGCTATCTCTGGGAAACGCGCTCAAGGATTCGATTCGGGACGTATGGGAAAATTCCCCCCAATTAAAGAGCCTTTGCGCGTTTCGATTTGGCGATCTGGATCCCAAATGCGCCGATTGCGCGTATTCCGGCGCGCGCGTAGTTTGTCTTGGCGCCGCTTACAAGGAAAATAACGGCGAGTTCAAACCGTGCGTATACACCTGCGGCATGGCTCGGACACGCTGCGAATTAGCCGAAAACCTTCTCGAAATCAGCGGTCAATGAACCCTCTCTTTTATAAAAACAGGAACCGGTCGTTCTGAATAATATTACGCGGCGCCTGACGCGGCAAACGGACTCCGACGGATCTATTTTCTGGTATTTGACCGCCTTTTTGTGCGTTACCCTCGGCGCGTTTTTGACGCAGATCGGCAACTTTATCGTTTTTGAGACGTGGAAATCCCACGAAATCTTTCAGCATTCCATGCGTCTGTACCGCAGAATCCTCGGAACCGGCGCGGAATTTTTTGAACGGAACGAATCGGTTAAGATCGTCAAGCGAATCGAACGCGACGTTCTGAATTACACAAACTATCGGCTTCAGCGAAACGTCAATCTCCCAATCGCCCTTCCTGGTCTGGCCGTTTCGGGCAGAATGATGTTTTTCGGCTCCTTTGAGTTTCTCCAATCCCTCGGCATGGAAATACAAAAAGGAAATACCGTTCTCGCCCTTCTGATTATTTTTCTCTCGCCGCTCCAGTTCGCATTCCTGATTTTTAACAGGATCTTCATGAAAGCGGAGGCCGCCGAAGTGCAAAACGTAGAGGAAGGATACGCCTTCTGCTCGGAAGCCCTGGACGGCGTCGCAGATTTACGGGCAAACGGCGCGTTTTCCTTTGCCCTGCAACGAATCCGTAAAATCCTTGAAAAAATTCGAGCCGCCCGAATCCAGATCCAGAAAATGTACGCGACGCTTCCCCTGATCGACAAGGTGATCGCGTCGCTTACCCAGGTCGTAATTCTTGCGGTCTGCGCAATGTATATCCGCCGCGGAAACCTGACCTTCGCGGACTATATGGGATTTACCATTCTCTGCGCGACAGCTTCCTCTGAAAAACGGAAAGATTTTTTATGGCGACGCCGAAATTCAGGACTTGCCGTTTGAGCGTCTCTGCAAAAAAATCGCCTATGCGGGACAGAAACCGTTTCTGTTTCGCGGAACGCTCGAGGAAAATATCCTCATGGGACGCGATATCCCCCTGGACCAAAAACAAAAAACGGAATTAATGGAAGGCGTAGGTTTAGCGGAAGATCTGATCGTAAAAATGCTGGAACAGCCCGCGCGAAAAATCGGAAAAGAATTTCCCGAAGGAACGCTTTATGAATTTTTAGAGACAAACTCGCGGATTGATTTAACGAACCGAGAAGAAGTCGAAACTTTTCTGAAAAAATCGGGACTTTACGAACCCGCGATCGCGGCGGCGCTGTCGCTGAAAATCGAAAACACGAATCAGGAACTTTCAGGAGGACAACTTGCTAAAATAGCCCTCGCCCGCGCTTTGGTCGGCGAACCGGATATTTTGCTGTTAGACGAGAGCGCCGCTCCTTTTGACGAATCTTCTCAGGAACACGCGCTTCAATGGCTCGCAAATTTCCATAAGGAAAAGACCGTTTTGCTTATCTCTCATCGCTTAAACGCTCTTAAAACATTTTCGCGGATTCTGGTTTTGTACGAAGGACGCGTCGTACAGGAAGGACGGTTTGAAGAATTGGAAAACGAAGGGGTTTTTCAACAGCTTATTGAGCCCATGTAAACGTCGGGGTTCAAAGTATCAGACGTTCGGCGCGCCGTAGGTTAAACGCCGCCGCTTCAAAAAAAAGCTCAAACCGCTTTAACCATAAAAGGCAAACGATTTGAGCGTAATTGATTCGTCCGAACTCAGGGGAGAATGGATCAGACGCGCGCGTCTCGAATTAGAGAGACAGAGCGGAAACCGGGCAGGAATCCGTGCAGGCGCCGCAATCGGCACAGGCGGCTTCGTCAACGGTGCATTTATCGTCAACGATGGAGAGTGCGCTGCAAGGGCAAGTATCGACACAGGCGCCGCAACCGATGCAGTCGTCTTTGTTAACATTAACGGCCATGGTAAACTCCTTGAGTTAAGAATAAACTAAAAATTAGGCTTTGCGACGGGAGGCGATTCCCATCAC
>CAZWOV010000342.1:0-3671 GCA_964635645.1 uncultured Planctomycetaceae bacterium
CCTCCGACGATTTCCATCACGACGACTCAATCCAGGCCTCCATCGGACTTCCAATACTCCGCAAGCTGAAACGCCACACCGGAGATCGAAATAGAACGAGTCCCTTTGCGTTTACCGGAAATAAATTTGAATTTCGCGCCGTAGGCGCCAGCCAGAACTCCGCGGCCGCCGTCACGGTCATCAACACAATCGTCGCGGAAAGTTTAGACTATGTCGCCACGAAAATCGAAACGGGTTTGGCGGAGGGAAAAGACTTCCAATCGGTCGTACGCAATCTGTTGAGCGAAATGATTAATGAATTTCGCCCCATCCTTTTCAACGGCGACAATTATTCCATGGAGTGGGTTGAAGAATCCGCCAAACGCGGTCTGCCCAATCTTAAGGACACCGTAGACTGTCTTCCAGTCCTGATGGAACAGGAATCAATCGACCTCTTCGGAAAATACGGCGTTTATTCGCCTTCCGAACTTCACAGCCGACAGGAAATCATCGCGGAAAATTACTGCACGGTTTGCAGTATTGAAGCCAATTCAATGCTCCGAATCGCCCAGACGATGATCCTTCCGGCAGTCCTTCGCCACAAAGTAAACGTCCAGTCGGCGCTGACGACCATTACGCAGCGCAAAATACTTCAGGAATTAGACGAAAACACCGATTTGCTTGTTCAAAGTATTTCGGAACTTAAAAAAAGACTGGCGGGCGTAAAACCGCAAATGAACGTTATGGAAAAGGCGCGGTACTATCGCGATACGGTTCTCAAGGGAATGTACGCCTTGCGCGTCATCGCGGACTACCTCGAAACGCTTACGGAAGACAGCGTCTGGCCTTTACCCAGTTATTTTGAGCTGCTTTCCATTCGTTAACGCATGAAACGCCTGATTCTTCCGCGTCAGAGAAGGACTTTACTCCTTTTCTGACGTATTGTCTGTTTTTCTTTATTCCAAATTTAAAAATATTTTGCCGATTTTACCAAAATTCCGAAAAAATCGTCTCCTTCCCCCTTGTCACAAATGAAGAAAAGTGAATAATAGACGATTAGATTATCAGAAAAAATACGAGCAGAAAACTGCTGAACATATTTCCGTCCGAGCCGGTTTGCCGGACGGTCCAATTCGAAATTTCAACTGATTTTATTTTTATGTCACAGAAAAAAAACAATTACTGGGATCAGATTTTCATGACGCCCACGCAGGAAGACGAAGTTTCCGTCAATGAGGAAAACGCGCTTGATTTCTCCAAAGCGACTCCAAATCAGGAGAACGAAAAGCACGTCCGTGAAATATTCTTCTCTGAAGAAAATAGCGAAAAACTTTTAAATACAGAAGAAACGCCTCTTTCCGCCGTCTCCGAACCTGAACAGAACGAAGCGGTCGCGCGCCTGGTTTCCGAGACGGAATTAAACGTTGACGCAATCAATGTTTCCGTCTGTTCCGCCGCGTCGGATGAAACCGACGGGAACGCGGACGACTTCTTTTGCGGATGGACGCAGACAACGAAAACATATTCTCATTTCGGACTCGAGGGAAAAGAAATTGATTTAACGGCAGACAACGCGGAAGAAGATAAAAACGCCGCCGCTGAAATTGCCGACCCCGAAGAATCTGAAGAGCAGGAAGACTCGTCCGCCGATTTCGAAATTGAGACGGTGAAACAGAATGAAGCGGAAGCCGCCGCGCAAAAAACGCCTCCGGTACTTTCCGAAGACGGAACTCTCCGCCGCGTTCTGAATCGTTACGAACGCCCGTCCAAGGGGTTTGGATTCGGACTTCTGGACGAAGAGGACGCCGCTGAAGACGAACCGGAAAACCTCCAGGCAGAAGAAACGGAAGTTTACGCAGAATCAGAAAATGAAAACGTTTCCGCCCAGGAAGCGGAGCCGGAAATCGCGCGTCCGGAAGGTTTGGATTCCTGGGGAAGTCTGGCTTTTGACCTGGGACTGCCCGTCACTCTCCCGGAAATAGCCGAAAAAGAGGAACTTAAAGCGGTCGGAGAAGCGGAAAAGGTAAAAAAACAGGAGAAAAAAGGAAAGAAAATCTCTTCTGCATCCGTTGACCGAACAGAAAACGTAAAAGTTTCCGAGCCTATTGATTTAGACGGCGATGATTTCAGTTCACCGGAGAACGTCTTTATTGAAAATGAAAGAAGATCGGAAAAAGCGGCAAACGACGAGAAACCTGAAAAAGACGAAAAGCCTGAACGTTCGCGGCGTTCGCGGCGCTCGCGGCGCGGAGTAAAAAAGGAGAACGAAACGGTTCTGGAACTGCCCGAAGAAATTCAGACTTCTGAAGTCATTGAAACTGAAATACCCGTCAAGGAGCCCGCGCAGCGTCGGCGAAGTCGGCGGCGAAATATCCAGGACGCTTCCGCAAACGATGAAAAATCAGCGGCTATTGGAGGAATTGTGGCGGGAATCGTCGCAAGTAAAATGACTGAAACGGAAAAAAATCAGACCAAAGCCGGACGGCGTCGCGAGACGGAAGAAAAACTGACTGCGCAAAGTGATTTTTGCATTGAAGAAGAAGCTCCATTTTCCTCCAATGAATTTGACGAAGAGGAAATGAATCAGCTAAACGGCGCAAGATCACGTCGGCGCAGAAGAAATCAGCGTGAAAAACTGGAACGGAATCGAAAAATCCAGGAGTTACCGGTCTGCCAGATTGAAGAAGACGAGGAGGAACGCGACGAAGCGTCCGCATTCTCCGCAAAACGTTTCTCTCGAGACGAAAGAAGAATTGCGGATTCTTTTGAGACGAATCGCGCGGACTATTGGCAGGAATCCATGAAAATAGGACTTGAAATTGACGAAGACGAAGAGGATGAGGAAGAAATTCTCCGTCCCCGTCGCCAGCGTCGTTCCCGTCGGCAAGCGCCGCAGGATTCTGTTTCGCGTTTCGAGGAACGCGATTTCGACGACGATGAAGAGCCTTATTCTCAGGACGATGAAGAGGCGCACGTCTTTACCGAAGTTCAGGACGACGAGGAAGAAGAAGACGGCGAATGGGAAACCGATTTCTCCCAGCACGACGTGCCTGGTTGGCGTTACACGATCGACTTTATCGTAAACACAAACCTTAAAGCTCGTAAACGGGAACCGTCTACTATGGCCGGTAATATTCGGATGGCTAAACGTTCTGGAAAACGGAAATAATCGTCATCCTTTAGCCTCTTTATCCTCTTTAGCTTAGTTTCTTACTTTTTCAAACCGTCAGTTTTTCTTAAACTGGCGGTTTTTCATGCAAACAAAATCCATCTTGCCCATACTATTAATTTTACTTAATCATTTTTCTTTCATTCTTTTACATAATCGGAACAACCAATACATACCGCCGGAAGATTTGGAAAATTCAGAATAATCCGCATAAATTAACTTTTGGATCTTTTGAAAGAATCCGAAATACTAAATAAGAGAAATTTAAGCGTTTTAATTTTTTTCGTAAAGGTAACCAGGAATGCGACAAAATCGAATTTTTCGAACGAGCTGCTGTTTATTCAGTCTTTTCGTATTAAATTTGATATTCTCGACATGGATATTTGCAGAGGAAAAAATATATTCCCACGAAAAATTTCCGGTCGACAGTATACTGGGAGTCACAGACTTCGCCAAAGCTTCGACGACCCTTAAAAGTAAAAAAGAAATTTTGAGTAAAATTCCGTTCAAATCACTGTCGCCG
>CAZWOV010000343.1:0-3648 GCA_964635645.1 uncultured Planctomycetaceae bacterium
TTTTTGATTTCGTCGTCTAACCGAAAACGATGGAACAGAGGCTCGGAACCGTTATAGAGCTTCAGGCACTTCACATAATTGGGCATTACCTGCTCAAGAAAGTCGCGTACCCGCTGATACGCTTCCGGTTCGTCGATGATAATCGACGTAACGTCTTCAGAGCAGATATCACGAATCGTACGGATGAGAATGTTGCTTTCTTCATAAATCGCGACCGGACCTGGAAACGTGCAGATACGATTCACGATTGAATTCCAGAGCATGAGCAGGTAGGAAAGATCTCGCGTCAGATCTTTTCGCGTGCGGTCTACGCCCGCGGTACGAACGATGAATCCCAGTCCCTTTGGCAATTGAATTCCCTGCATGATTTGACGAAGTCGTTTGCGGGCGGCTTCATCTTCGATTTTACGCGAAATGCCAATACGTCCCAAAGCCGGCATCAGAACGAGATAACGACCGGGAATACTGATATATGTGGAAAGCGTCGGTCCTTTCATTCCAATGCCGTCTTTAATGACCTGGACCAGAACTTCGTCTCCCTTTTTCAGAATGTCCTGAATAGGCGGTTTGATTTTAGGACGGGCTCCGGCGTTAAGACTGCGCGAACTTTCGTAACAGTCTTCCGGACGAATACCGCCCTGACGGAAGTATTGAGGCTCAACGTCGCTGATGTGTAAAAAGCCGTTTTTTCCAACGCCGAAATCAACAAAAGCCGCTTGAATACTTGGTTCGAGATTGACTACGACTCCTTTGTAGATATTGCCGACGTAACTGTCGAGACTCGTGCGATCTACATAAAGCTCTTCCAGAACTCCATCTTCAACAATCGCAATCCGGCATTCTTCGGGTTGCGACACATTAATGAGCATTTCCTGTCTCATATTTTGCTTATCCTGTTTATTTTACCTGTCGAGACCAATTCCTCCTCACAGGCGGATGAGTAAATCCAAAAAAATATCATGAATTCAATCGTCTTTTAAAACAGGATGAAATCTATGAGAATAAAGGCTTTATTTTCCAACGGATAAGTTTTCCGTCGGAAAAATTTAAAAATACCCAAATCTATTTGTTTTCTCCCCCAAAAACCGTTTTCTGATTTCTGATTCTTTGGGAAAAACAAAAAACCACATAAACTCCAATGAAAGACGACCGTATCCAGATTTTAATACGCTGCCGAAAATGACAGTTTCTGGAAAATCATCCAATATGTACGTTTTTTCTTATCAACACGCATCCGCGCGTTTCCAAATCTCCCAATTCAAGGAGCGCCAGAATGTCTCGCGGGCCGGAGCCGTTGTCCATTGAGCGCAGTTTAAACTGGAGCGTTCCGTCTTCCGACAACGAAAGAGAAATCAGGCTTTCCATGACGTCGACCGTCTTGTCGTGCCCGATACGTTGAAAAGGAATGGAACTTTGTGCGAGTACCCATTCGATTCGCCGATAAGCGTTTTCACGGCGTTCGGCAGGAACAGCCATCGCGTAGGCAAACGCCGTAACTTTGGCTTTTTTCATTCCTGCTGGAATTACTTCCGCTGAAATGAAGTTCAATGCCGGAATGGAATTTTTTTGCAGTAGAGCGAGAATCTTTTCGGGATGCGCATCCTCCTGATTCTCGGGGAGTTCAATTTCCAAAAGCTCATTTTCACCTACGACGCATAAAGGAAGCGCAGCGGGAAAGCTGATTTTGGGTTTCGGATGAAATCCCTGACTGTACGCAGGTCGAATTTCCGCGCGGCGCAGGATTCGGCGAAAAGCCTCCATCAAATCTCGATGTCCGACAAAACGCAGGTCGCCGCCCTTGGAAAAACGAATCCGAATACGCATACAGTTTTTTATTTTAAAAAGTAAAAATGAAAATTGCAAAATTTTTGTGAAAAACTTTTTCTGAAATTTAGGTTAAATTTGCAGAAAAACTGAGTAGGACGTCGCGGCTTCCGTTAGTAAGCGTCGCCGTCCAAATCCGGAAACAGTCTCTGATATTCCGCCCAGAGATAATTTTGGATTTCAGTCGCGCTTTCCATTTTCAAAGCGCGTTCCGCGATTTTTTCACATTGTCTGGTAACGACGTGCCGACAGACGCGTTTAACTTCCGGAATAGAACCGGGCGCAAGACTGAGTTTGCGCAGTCCCATTCCAATCAAAAGCATCGTAAAGATGGGATTACTGCTTAACTGTCCGCACAGACTGACCGGTTTATGGCGCTGTTTGGCAACTTTCAGCGTCCAGTCGATCAGTTTTAAAACGGCCGGATCGCATGAATTATAGAGGTAAAAAACGTCCATATTTGTGCGATCTACCGCCAGGGTATATTGAGTAAGATCGTTTGTGCCGATACTGAAAAAATCGACTTCCAGCGCAAATCTATCGATCATCAGAACCGTACTTGGGACTTCAACCATAATTCCCATTGGCACGTTTGGCTCAAAAGGAATATTTCCATCCATCAGATCTTCTTTTACGTCTTCGGCAATCATGCGCGCCTGCCGCCATTCTGCCAGCGTTGCCACCAGAGGAAACATGATTTTTACCGGACCGTAGTAAGCCGCGCGGAAAATAGCGCGAAGCTGTTTACGGAAAAGATCCGCGCGTTTGAGCGAAAGACGGATGCTCCGCAAGCCAAGGCATGGATTTTTTTCATCTTCGATGAAATAGTCGCCGTCGGAAGATCCGGGAACGGCAATGGAACGATCTAAAAGTTTGTCCGCTCCGAGGTCCACGGTACGAATGGTGACCGGTTTTCCTTTCATTACGTCGATGACCTGACGATATGCGTCGTAATGGTCCTCTTCGTTCGGATGTTTTCCAGTGAGGTAGAGGAATTCCGTTCGATAAAGTCCTACGCCGTAAGCGTTGTTTTGCTGACAGGCGACGGCCTCATGGGGGAATTCGATATTCCCTAAAAGCTCTATCGTTTCTCCATCCAGAGTAATCGCAGGAAAATCGCGTTGAATGTCAAGGCAAATATTCAGCGATTCCCGTTGCTTGAGGAGGTTTTGATAGTGTTCAAGAGTTTCTTCGTCCGGGTTGACGATGAGGATTCCGTTATCTCCGTCAACAATAACGAGATCATTCATTCGAACATGCTTCAAAAACGGTCCGATACCGACGACCGCTGGAATATGAAGTCCCTCGGCCACGATAGCGGTGTGGCTTGACGGGCCTCCAAGTTCGGTAGCGAAAGCGCGAACGAAACGCGTATCCATTGAAGCGGTTTCGCTTGGCGTAAGATTTCGGGAAAGGAAAACGACGGGTTCTGAAAAATTCTGCGGCTGATGTTTCCCTTTTTGCAGGATACGAACCAAACGTTTTCTTAAATCAAGAATATCGTTAGCCCGTTCCGCCATGTAGGGATTTTGGATACGTTGAAAAATCTGCGCGTAGGAAGTCAGCGTTGCATAAGTCGCGTATTCTGCGGTGAAATGTTCATTTCGAATTCCATCTTTGACGGTTTTGAGCAGATTGGGATCCTGCAATAAAACAAGATGTCCCTCGAAAATGGCGGCGTATCCATGTCCGAGTTTATTTGCTATGTCGTCGTGACATTCGCGGATTTCATCGGAGGCGGTACGAATACTATCTTCCAGCAATTTTAATTCGTCGTTTACCTGTTCCGGAGCGCAATAGGCGATACCCTGCCGCTCTCCGTCG